>WTKI01000400.1 GCA_011524425.1 Altererythrobacter sp.
CCGTTGAATCCGTTTGGGTCGGTTGTGCAGGGGCGGGCCTTGCGAGCGAAGTGCGTCGGGTCGAGATCGAAATTGGTGGACGCCGGATCGAAGAAGAAGACATCGAACACCTTTTGATCGAAGCGCGCGATGCTATCCGCCCTGATGGCCGCATGGTGCTGCATGCTCAGCCCGCTCACTATATGCTGGATGGCGCGCATGGCGTGGCCAATCCGAAAGGTTTGCATGCTGACCGTTTGGGTGTCGAAATCCATGTGATGTTTGCCGACGGCGCGCCGGTCCGCAATCTGACAGAAGCCGTACAGAACGCGCATCTCGACGTCGAAGCAGTTGTGGCTGCACCGCTAGCGTCGGGTTATGCTTGTCTTACACCAGAAGAGCGCGAACTGGGCGTGGCGCTGGTGGAAATCGGCAGTCATGTGACCAATGTCGCCGTTTATGCCGGAGGGATGCTGTTAGGCCTTAAGTCCATTCCAGGTGGTTCTGCTGACATCACAGACGCGGTCGCATCAAGCTTTGGTATAAAGCGGTTCCAGGCGGAACGCTTGAAATGCGTGTCAGGTTCTGCACTGGCCAGCCCGTCAGATCACCGCGAAATGATCGCAATCGGTTCTCCTGATGATGAAGGGGAAGGCTCCATTGCGCGCGGTGCAGACGAGAGCAATCGTGTTCCCCGTGCAGCTTTAGTCTCCATTGTGACGCAAAATTTGTCGCAGCTGACCACAGAAGTGCGCAAGGCACTGAAAGAAATGGGCTTTGCAGCTGGTAATGGCGGGCAGGTTGTGTTCGCAGGCGGTGGTGCGGAGCTTGCCGGGCTTGCAGACTTTGCGCAAAGCGCGCTCGCAATGCCGGTGCGCATTGGGCGCCCACCGCATCTCACTGGTCTGCCAGAAGCGCATGCAACGCCGGGCTTTGCAGCCCTTGCGGGGCTGTGTTTGTATGCCGCGGACGATCCGATCGATATTCGATCAATCGGTCCGCGCTACCAGCAATCTATCCGTTATTCCGGCGGAGATGTGGTCGTGCGGATGCTGCGTGCGATTAGAGAGTATTTTTAGAGGCCTGATTCCGGTGCGGAATCGGGCTTTAACCACTGTGGATAAGGGGTTTTACCCTATCAACGCCTGATACGGATTGTGTCAGAATTGCGAAACGTGTTTGTGATGGGCGCTGCCCGAGAGGAAATGAGCAAATGAGCATCAATATCGGACCTGCTTCCAGCGAAGAGCTGCGGCCAAGGATCACGGTCATCGGGATTGGTGGTGCCGGCGGCAATGCGGTTGCCAATATGATCGAGGCTGAGATTGAAGGTGTGGACTTCATCGTTGCTAACACTGACGGCCAGGCTCTCACCGCTTCTTCTGCAGAGCGACGCATCCAATTGGGTCCTGATATCACAGGCGGGCTTGGCGCTGGTGCCCGGCCAGAAGTAGGCCGCGCTGCCGCTGAAGAAACAGTCAAGGAAATCGAAGAGGCGCTGGAAGGCGTCAACATGGTGTTCATCGCTGCGGGCATGGGCGGCGGCACAGGCACAGGCGCCGCGCCGGTCATTGCAGAAGCAGCGCGCCGCATGGGTGTGTTGACTGTTGGCGTTGTCACAAAACCTTTCCTGTTTGAAGGAACGCGGCGGATGCGCTCTGCCGAGGCTGGCATTGAAGAACTGCAAAAGCATGTCGACACGCTGATCGTAATTCCCAACCAGAACCTGTTCCTGATCGCCAAGGCTGAAACCACATTCAAGGAAGCGTTCCAGTTGGCTGATGAAGTGCTCCAGCAAGGTGTTCGGTCCATCACAGACCTTATGGTCATGCCTGGCCTCATCAATCTCGACTTTGCCGATGTGCGCTCTGTCATGAGCGAAATGGGCAAAGCGATGATGGGCACCGGAGAGGGCGAGGGTGAAAGCCGAGCGCTGGCCGCAGCGGAACAAGCGATCGCGAACCCCTTGCTCGACGGTGTGAGCATGCAAGGCGCGAAAGGCGTCATCATTTCCATCATCGGCGGCGAAGATATGAAGCTGCTTGAAGTGGATGAAGCGGCCAATCACATTCGCGAACTTGTCGACGAAGACGCAAATATCATTTGGGGTTCGGCGTTTAACCCCGAATTGGAAGGCAAAATCCGGGTGTCGGTTGTCGCAACCGGCATCGAACAAGGCGATATGCCGGCCCGCGCAGAGCCTGCTGTGCAAGCGGTGAATTCCCTGTCGGCATCGCGCCCACCTAAAGCGCCTGCGATCCCACTGCCA
Source organism: Altererythrobacter sp. (assembly GCA_011524425.1). Classification (GTDB taxonomy): domain Bacteria; phylum Pseudomonadota; class Alphaproteobacteria; order Sphingomonadales; family Sphingomonadaceae; genus Erythrobacter. The sequence continues at coordinate 2,249 of WTKI01000400.1, forward strand.
GTAGAAGAACCGGTGGAAGACGAAGCCGAACTGGATGAAGCCGATTCACCAGCCGATGATGAGCCGTTTGAGCTGATCACAGGTGCTGAGCCAGATGCTGTGGAGTCAGAGCCGGAAGATAAACCTAGCGAGGAAGATGGCGGCGCAGAGCCTTTTGATCTCACTGGCATGCAAGCTGGTTTCGGTGATGAGGAAGAAGATTTGGAAGAGGACGATGTTGACGGTATTGTCGATCCGCTTGCCGGTCTTCGAGATGCAAGCAATGACCCTTATGCTGATCCTTCAGAAGATGCGTCCGAAGGGACAGATGATGCCGTTTACGGAGCGGATGATTCCGCTGCGGTCGAGGATGAAGTTGCTCCGCTCGACCTGACCGCTGAAGCGGCTCCTGAAGAAGACAACCTTCTTGCAGAAGCAGATCGCCTCGCGGAAGATGACAAGTCGGCCACAGGCGGCCGTCGTCGTGGAATTCTGGGTAGCGGCGCAGCTAGCGAGGGTTCTGCGCAGGATGGTGATACATCAGGCGGACAGGCTTCTGGCTCAGGATCCGGAGGCTCAGAGGAGAGCGGGTCCGACGGCGGTGCGGCAGCATCCGGTGGGGGCGGCAGCACTCTGTTCGAGCGTATGGCTAACCTCTCCCGTGGTGCAGAACCCGCGGCTGAAGAAGACGAAGAAGACGAAGAAGAAGCCGGTGGTCCTTCGATCAGCATTCCGCGTTTCCTCGGGCGTCAGAACAACCAATAGCGCATTTTATCTTGTTCGGTCTCAGTGCTATCGAGCGCTGAGATTGGCTGAAGCGTGACGGACGCCCTGCGGCAAAGCCTTAGCTGG
>WTKI01000282.1 GCA_011524425.1 Altererythrobacter sp.
TGTATAAGAGACAGGGTAGATGGGACGCTATCTCAACGCAGATCAGCACAAGATTGTGTCAGACGCGGTTGCAGCGGCCGAGCTGCAGACCAGTGGCGAGATTGTGACGGTACTGGCGGATCGCAGTGACGGATATTCCGACATTGCTCTGGTGTGGGCGGCAACCGCAGCCTTCACCATGATGAGCGTCTTCGCCCTCTTCCCCTCACCGTTCATGCAGTTATGGGACAGCCTAGTGATCGGCCCGATCTTTGGCGGATGGGGCCATGAATGGACGACGGGCGAGCTTGCGACAATGACCATTGCGCTCGGCCTCATCACCTTCGCGCTGACTTGGGCGCTCCAGCTTTGGGACCCGCTTCGCTTCGCGCTCGTCCCCGGCCCCGTCAAGACCACGCGCGCGCATGATGCGGCGATCAAGCACTTCAAGGTAGGTGCGGAGCGGCGCACGCATGGCCGCACCGGCGTGCTGCTCTATCTTTCCATGCAGGAGCACCGCGCAGAGATCGTTGCAGACGAACCCATCGCTGAAAAAGTCAAAGCCGAGGTTTGGGGCGACGCGATGGCGGACATGCTACAGCACATCAAACGCGGCGAAATCGCCGAAGGGCTGGCTGCAGGCGCGCGCGATGTGGGCGAAGTGCTGTCAGAACACTTCCCGCGCGATGAAGATGACCAGAATGAGCTTCCGGATCGCTTGATTGAAGTCTAGAGAGCGCTCGCATGAGTGACCCTGACGCAAACGCCCCGGAAATCACCCAATGGGAAGGCAAATTCATCACCGCGAAGACGCGGGGCAGGTGGGAGTATGTCGGCCGCGCGCGCGGCATTCGCGCCGCTGCTATTATCGCGATCGACACTGACCCTGACGGGACACGGCATGTCATCTTGGTGGAACAATATCGCGTACCGCTTGGCCAAGTCTCCTTGGAAATACCCGCAGGCCTGATCGGCGATGACGATGGCGGGGAAGGCGAACGCGCGGAAGATGCTGCGATGCGCGAGTTGGAAGAAGAAACCGGCTACCGCGCACAGAAAATGGAAAATCTGGGCGAGTTCTATTCCTCGCCAGGAATGGTCTCTGAAAGCTTTACGCTGATGCGTGCCCATGGCCTCACAAAGGTGAGCGAAGGCGGCGGTCTGGAAGGCGAAAACATCACAGTGCACCGCGTTCCGCTTGAAAAATTGGCCAGCTTCGTTGCGGATTGGCGCGCAAAAGGCCATGCCGTCGATGTACGGATCGCCATGCTTTTGGCGGCGGACTTTCTGGGAGAGGACTAACACTATGGCTGCCAAGGAAAACGGCCGCGTCAGCGGAAAACTCGCGCTTGTAACAGGGGCGGCCCAGGGTCTGGGCCGCGCACATTGCGTGCTGCTAGCCCAAGAAGGCGCGCGCGTGCTTTGCACTGATATCAATGGCGATGGTGCGGCTGAGACAGCAGCCATGATCAATGAAAGCCTCGGAGATGGCACTGCGTTCGCTATCCAGCATGACGTGACAGACCCCAAGGCATGGGAAAGCGCAGTGGATGCAGCGCGCGAACAGTTGGGCGGCTTGAACGTTCTGGTAAACAATGCCGGCATTGGCGTTGCCGGGAATATCGAGACATGCGATTTCGAGGATTGGAAGCGGTGCTTTTCCGTGAACGTGGATTCCATCTTTCACGGTTGTCAGAAAGCATTGCCGTTAATGCGCGAACATGCGCCGGGCTCGATCATCAATATCAGCTCTATCGCTGGCCTGATCGCAAGTGACACTATGCCCGCTTACAATGCTTCAAAAGCGTCTGTGTGGATGTTGTCCAAGTCGATCGCGCTCCACTGCGCGAAAAAGAACATGCAAATTCGCTGCAATTCCGTGCATCCGACCTTTGTCGATACGCCAATCCTGGATGGAACGGCCAAGCATTCCGGTCTCGACAAGGGTGTGCTGATGGACAAGCTCGCGCGGCAAATACCGTTGAAATTTGTAGGCGAGCCCAATGATATTGCCAATGCGGTGCTCTACCTTGCCAGTGATGAAAGCCGTTTCATGACCGGGGCAGAGCTTAAGCTGGATGGCGGTATTTCTGCTATGTAATCTGGATTGGTATGACAGGGTCCCTCTTTCGAGGAACCCGGTCAGTCTGCGATTAGCGCGATTGCGCCGTAAACGAGAGCAGCGGTGCCGAAGCTTGCAAATGCGCCTACGACAAAGCCGATACGAACCCAGATCGGGTCAATATTCATGTAGTTGGCGATACCGCCACATACGCCGAAAATCTTGCCATATGTCTTGTCGAGGTGGAAACCGGGCGTGCCGTTTCCGGAAGGCTTGATAGGTGAGTTGGTCATGCGAACAGCTCCAATCCGGGTGATGCCGGGATAATTGTGGTTGCGAAAACTACGCCAGACATCGCGAGAGCGGTGAACGCAGCGAATACGCGGGATGCAGTTTCAGAGTTAAACATGGTCGGGGGTACCTTTGCTTAAAGAGTGTTGATGCTAAGTCAGGCAGCGAAAACTGCAGGGCTTGCTGGCACGATAGCCATAGCGAAGAAGACAGCCGAGATTGCGACAGAGAAGACTGCTGCGATGGCTTTGTTTCCGTTTTCAGAACTTGCGAACATGGTATTTTTCCTTTCATCAAAGTGTTTGTTTGCTTCCAACTGGATGATCCCGCTGGTTGCCCTACACTGTGCATGAGGCGTGCCAAAAATTAGATTGTCATATCTTTCAGATACTTAGCAATTTTCAAACATAAACCTCATATTAACAAAACCCAACATTCGGGATTTTTCACCACATATCAGGATTGAGGATTTCGTGGCCTGAGGGCATGGCCAATATTGCGCCGAATGCTAGGACGATTGTCGCCATGGCGCTCGACCGGATCACTCTTTCAAACTACCGCAATCACCGCGAAACCGTGCTGAGTGGTACAGCGCAATTCAATCTGCTGTTTGGCGAGAACGGCGCAGGCAAAACCAACATACTCGAAGCGCTCTCGCTGCTTGCACCAGGGCGCGGATTGAGGCGCGCAACCATGACGGACATTGCAGCAACAGCAGGGCACGGCGGATTCGCCGTAGGGGC
>WTKI01000123.1 GCA_011524425.1 Altererythrobacter sp.
ACCTTGAGCTGGGCTCGGTCCACGCTCTCGTGCGTGATCTTCGATCAAGCGGCATAGTCTCAAAGCAGCGGGTCACTGCCAAGGGTCGTACCATCGGCGGCAAGCCGTTCAGCCGCGGGGCGCTGTTTCACCTGCTGCGCAACAGGGTCTATCTCGGCCAGATCACCCACAAGGGCGATGTGCACGAAGGCGAACACGAGGCGATTGTAGGCACCAAGCTATTCGATCAGGTACAAGCCAAGCTTGATGCTCAGGTGAGGAGACACAAGACCAAGGCTGCCCGCCTCACCATCCGCGCCCCACTCACCGGAAAGCTCTTCGATGAAGCTGGCGAACCGATGAGCCCGACGACATCCCAGGGCAAGTCGGGCAAGACCTATCACTACTATGTGTCGGCTTCGCTCCAACAGGGGGCACAAGCGCCGCATCCCGATCGGGTGCAGCGCGTATCGGCGACCGAGATCGAGCGAGTTCTCAACAATGCGATCGAGCGGTGGACCCATGGGATCGACGATCCATTGGCGATCATTCGATCGGTCCATATGAGCGAGCGCGGACTGCAGGTGACGGTTAATGCAGCGCAGGCCGCGAGCATCGCATCGAGACTCGCGGACGATGAGACCATCCTGGACCGCACCGCCGACGCGGTCACCATCCTTTTGCCGATCCGGTTTGCATCGCGCGGGAGCAAGCAGAAGATCATGCCCGCCCGCTCTCGACCACCGCAGCCCGATCCAGTGATGATCGCCGCCTTGCGCAAGGCTCACGTCATGCTTCGGACCGAGCGCGGGCTGCCGGTGATGGATGCATCTCCCCGATCACCCTACGACCGCAACATCCTCAGGCTCGCCTTCCTCGCGCCCGATATCCAGCGCTCGATCCTCGATGGTCGACAACCGCTCCACCTCAACCTCGAGCTGCTTAAGAAAACGGCGATCCCGCTCGCATGGTCGAAGCAGCGAATAGCGCTTGGATTTGGCTAACCAAGCGCTCCCTGTTCTGCTGAACAAATACCCTGATAACGGCGATCACAATCCCTGTTATGGTCGATTGAATTCCCTGTTCCGTCGAAAGCAGGGAATTCCCAATTTCAGGCACGTAAGCCACGGGAATGTGGGTATTTTATCTAGGCGATCAGCGCCAGATTCGCCCGAAATTGCCTGTTTTGGGGCCCAAATTCGCAAAATTCCCTGTTCTTTCCCTGATAAACAGGGAAACCGAACCGATGTTCGCAGGTCAAGAGACGGCCTGCTCAAATGGCCCCTGATATGGCTCCAGAGACGCGAAAAATGATGCCGACGTTACGGATTGGTCCTCGAAAACCCGCGTGTTTCCGGAGATTTGCGAAGCCGACTGAATAAAGAGACTTGTGCTGGAAGTGGGTGGCGGAGACGGAGGGATTCGAACCCTCGATACCCGATATGGGTATGGTTCCTTAGCAGGGAACTGGTTTCAGCCACTCACCCACGTCTCCGCATACGCAAATCAGGCTGATTTCGACTTGCGAAGTGCGCGCTATAATAGCGCATACCCCCACCCGCAAGGGCGAGAATTCATGAAAATGCCCGCTATTTCGAAATAGAACGCCAAGGTCAGGGTACCCGGACCCATTGCGCACACTGAAACCGCAAAAGCACCGCTTGCCAGACTCAACTCGCCGCAAATTCGATTCGGTTCACCGCCGCGTCATTGTCGGCGCGCCAGCAAAGGATTCTGATCTTTCAGTTACGGGGTAATGCAGGCCTCGGTGAGGAGCACATTATGAAACGCATTGTCGCAGCAGCAGCAGGTTTGGCTTTGGCATTATCGTTCGCGGCCGCCGCGCCTCTTGCAGCACAGGAACTGGAAAGCATTGACCCTGATGCAGCCTATGGCCCTGCCGCGCAAAGCGACCTGGCTCCATTGCCCGACTATGTGAGCCCGGTCCCGCAGGATCAGCAGCCCGACATTGTTAATACAGCACCGGCGCAGCCAGCACCCGGTGAGGAAGTCATTTACAGTGCTGAGCCATTGCCGGGAGCACCTGCGCCTGAGTGGTCAGACCCGCAGACAGCGCAAGGCGCGCCGATGACAGACGAGCAATTGGCAGAAGCGGAAACCACTTACGGCGAAGACGATCTGATCGGGGCCGCTGGCGGTGTCTTCGGTGATGGCGCTAAGGGCGTTGCAAAGATGATCGAAAAGCTGCTGGCAGAACAAGGCCAACCCAATGGCTATATTGTTGGGCGCGAAGCAGGCGGCGCATTCGTAGTTGGCGCACGTTATGGTTCAGGCACGCTGCATCATAAGGTTGAAGGCGAACGCCCGGTGTATTGGACAGGACCCTCAGTCGGGTTTGACGCAGGCGCGAATGCCAGCAAGACCTTTGTTCTGGTCTATAATCTTTACGACACAGAAGAGCTTTACGAGCGCTATCCGGCAGGAGAGGGGCAAGCTTATGTCGTCGGCGGATTGCATGCCAGCTATCTGCGCAAAGGGGACGTAGTGCTCATCCCGATCCGCATGGGCGCAGGACTGCGGCTGGGCGTCAATGCAGGCTATATGAAATTCTCGAAAAAGCAGCGCTGGCTGCCTTTCTGATATTGCCCGCGAAACGCTACGTATCGTCACAAAATTGCGTGTAAGCGCGCGCTAAGGGCAATTGCCTGTTGCTCCAACGCGCGTAGCGCGGCAAAGGGGCCGCGCTATGTTGCAGAACCTCTCTCCCCAATCGCCCGATGCGCTGCTGGCGCTGATCAAAATGTATGCTGCTGACACGCGGTCAGACAAAATTGACCTTGGTGTAGGTGTCTATCGCACCGGCCAAGGAGACACACCTGTCTTCGAAGCGATCAAGCAGGCTGAGCAGAAGCTCGTCGATACGCAAGATTCCAAGGCCTATCTCGGTCCAGAAGGCGATATGGGCTTTGTCGAAGCGCTGATGCCGTACATTTTCGGCGATGATCCCACCCATGGTGGCCGTATTTCCGGGATGCAGACGCCGGGCGGGACAGGCGCTGTGCGCCTGGCTGTGGCCTTGGCTGCGAGCGCAGGGGCCAAGCGGCTCCATATCTGTCTCTTATACA
>WTKI01000377.1 GCA_011524425.1 Altererythrobacter sp.
GGCTAAGCCTGTGTCCAAGGCGAGTGCGATCCTTGGCGTGGAAATGACTGCGCTGGAGCGGATGCGCTTGCAGCAGGAAGGCGCAGCGCTTGCGCCAAAAGCCAGTGTCGCTCCGGCTCCGGCAACGGCTCAGCCTTGCGCTGTATCCGGCTTTGCAGCGCCTGTTGCAACGGGCCGGTTCCTCGGGACAGAGCGGCTGGCGATCGGCAAGACACGGTTTGACAAGCAATGGCAGCACGCCACGCGCAAATCGCTCTCGCAGCGCGATGTGAAGCGGGCTCTGGGCGCTGTGCCGCAGGACCGGCGCGCTTTGCTGGCGCGGGTCAATGGCTGGGTGAACCATGCGATTGCCTATCGCAGCGATGGCAAGCGCGATCGCTGGGCCGACGCGAAGAGCACTTTGCGCAAAGGCTATGGCGATTGCGAGGACTATGCGATCCTGAAGATGCAGATGCTGGCAGCAGCCGGTGTGCGCGCTGAGGACATGATGCTCACGCTAGCGCGCGATACCATGCGCCGGGCTGACCATGCTGTGCTGCTGGTGCGCGTTGACGGCGCATTCGGGCGCGACGAATGGGTGATGCTGGACATGCAGTCCGACCGTGTGGAAAGCGCAAGGTTCGACTATGGCTACCGCGCAGTGATGAGCTTTGCAGCCGGCCAAAGCTATCTGCACGGCACAGCGACCACAGCGGCTCAGCCTCGCATCGCTTACCGCTAAACGCCCGCTTGCAAGTATAGCGCGCTAGCGCTCTGTCATCGCTTCGTTCAGCGCGCGGGTCACAGGCTTCATCAGATAGCTCAGCACGGTTTTTGACCCCGTGATGATCTCCACATCGCAGATCATGCCCGGCACAATCGGAAGCTGCTGTCCGCCGCGGGTGAGATAAGCGCGATCGGTCTCTACCAGAACGGTGTAATAGGTTTCGCGCTCGGCCTCGTCATAGATGCTGTCCGCACTGACATTCTGGACCCGCCCAGACAGCCCGCCATAAGTCGCAAAATCATAGGCAGTGACTTTGACATTAGCGAGATCGCCAACTTTGATGAAGGCGATGTCCTTTGGCGCAACCCGCGCTTCGACCAGCAGCTTGTCGCCAACCGGCACCACCGCCATGATCTTCTCGCCCGCATTGACGAAGCCGCCTACTGTGGTGACTTGCACATCATTGACAATGCCATCGGACGGTGCGCGCAATTCATTGCGATTGCGGCGCGCTTCAGCCCCGCGAATAGTCTCTTCATTAACAGCAATACGCTGGTTGATTTCAGAGCGTTCATTCAAAGCCTGCTGCTGGAATTCGCTGCGCGCGGCTGCCAGATCAGCTTGTGCCTGACGGATCGCAGCCTGCGACCGTGCAACGCTTTGCCGCGCGGCAGACAAGCGGCCCTGCGTATCGACCAGATCGCGCTGCGCTGTGATGAGCTCTGTACGCGGGACAATCCCCTGCGCGGCCAAAGGCTCAAGCATGTTCACTTGATCCTGCGCCAAGCGAACGCTGTTTTGCAATGTGCTCACTGTCGATTGCGCTTCAGCAAGATCGCGGCGGCGTTGCTCTACAGCAGATGCAAGCGATGCCTGCTGGCTGCGCGCTGTGGCCAAGCGCACTTCCTGCAAGCGGCGTTCTTCTGCACATAGCGAGCCTTCTTCACAGCCGATCTCGCTACCGGAGGCTTCGCCTTCCAGACGGTTCGCGCGTGCTGCAAGCCGCTCGTTCTCTGTTTGCAAACGGGAAAGTTCTGAATCGGCAATCTCGTCATCAAGCCTGACCAGCAATTGCCCTTGCTTTACGCTCTGCCCTGCCCGCACCAAAATCTCTTCAATCACAGCGGGTTCTGCCGGCTGGACAAGTTGTTCTTTGGATGACGGGATCACTTTACCCATGCCGCGCGTCACCTCTTCGGTTTGCGCAACGCTGGCCCATGCGATGAGCAGGAACAGGGTTGCCGCGCAAATGGCTATGAGTTTGCGGTTGGCGTCCCAGTCAGAAAATGTCTCGACCCATTGGGTAATCCGGCTCATTGCGCGCTCTCCTCTGCTGCGCTGTCATCCTGCGCAACGACTGATGCTGCATAAGAGCCGCTTTCATTAACGGGATCGGGAATGGACAGACGCCATGCCTTGGTCGTGTCGATCCGCCCGCCCACATCAGCAGGGGCATGACGGTCTTTAACATCCGGAGTGACTGTAAGGCCTGGCGTGTAATCGGGTTCTTGCTCAACAACCGCATTCAGCCAATTTGTCCGATCAATCGCAGGGATAGCTTCCCGCCCGCTCCACCGGCGCGTAAACGCCGCCGGACGCCCGGCATTGCCCGGGAAACGGTAAAAGATATGCGCGCCGATTTTCTCGATCTTGTCGAGCGTAAATGCCCAGCGCGGCAGCACATAATCCGCGTGATAATGTGTGGCAGAACCTACGGAAGGTTCGACGTGACCGGCAAGCGCAGCTTGCGCAACCTTACGCGATTCACCCCATTGATTCACCAAGGGGGTGCGCGCCAGCGAGCCATCACAGGTAAAGCTGAACTGGCACACGGGCTTGTTCACGCCTTCATAGACCACGCCGCAAACAGAGCCCGGATAGGCTGGATGGCGCAAGCGATTGAGCACGACCTGTGCAACTGCGCGCTTGCCTTGAAGCGGCTCGTTCGCGGCTTCGTAATAGATCGCCTGAGTGAGACATTTGAGCGCGGTGCCATGAGCACCGGAGCCTTGCCCAATTGCGTTAAACGCGCCCATGCTGTGCAAAGGCGTGCCTGACACCGGGATCAGAGCGTTGCGTTCCTGCGCGCTTTCCCCTTCAGCGATGCTTTCAGCCTGTTCTCCGGTCGCGAGCGACTTGATCTTAGCCACTTCGCGCGATTGCACAGAAATGCCGGTTTCTGCACGGCTTGGATCAGGATTACCGATGACGAATGCCAGGCCAAGCAACGCAGCAGCGCCCACTGTGCCGCCAGCGGCATAACGCCAGAAGTTGGAGGCCGGCTTAGGCATGTCCTCGCGTTGCTCGTGGACCATATCGGTGATTACGCCCTCGCCCATCAGGACGCTTCCCCGGA
>WTKI01000076.1 GCA_011524425.1 Altererythrobacter sp.
GTTCAGACTTCAGAAGATTGACCGGGATATTTTCAAACTTTAGCCCCTTCAGCTCCAACGCGATGCGCAGTCGATAAGATGTTGAGCTGCGGTAATATCCGTAAAGCTTCATTGTGTGTTGTATCCGCTAAATACGAGCCATCATCAGCACTAGAACGATGCGTGACCGGTGATACCGCGCCCAAGGATCAGCGCGTGAACATCATGTGTGCCTTCATAGGTGTTGACTGTTTCGAGGTTCACCATGTGCCTTATCACTTGATATTCCTCTGAAATACCATTGCCACCATGCATATCGCGGGCTGCGCGCGCGATATCGAGCGCTTTGCCGACATTGTTGCGTTTGACAACGCTGATCATGTCAGGCGCGAACCGGCCTTCATCCATGAGGCGGCCAACCCGCAAAGAGGCTTGCAGGCCAAGGGCAATATCCGTCAGCATATCAGCGAGCTTTTTCTGATACAGCTGTGTGGCGGCCAAAGGCCTGCCGAATTGCTTGCGATCCAGCCCGTATTGGCGTGCGGCTGCCATACAGAACTCAGCCGCGCCCATTGCCCCCCAGCTGATACCATAACGCGCACGGTTCAAGCATCCGAACGGGCCTTTGAGGCCCTGTACATCAGGCAAGAGAGCATCACCGCCGACTTTCACATCGTCCATCAAGATCATTCCGGTGGTTGAAGCGCGCAGGCTGATCTTGCCTTCAATTGCAGGCGCATCCAGCCCTTTCATGCCTTTCTCAAGTACAAAGCCGCGGATCCCGCCGCCATGCGCTTCGCTTTTGGCCCAAACCACAAATACGTCAGCGAAAGGCGCATTGGAGATCCATGTTTTGGACCCGTTCAAAACATAGCCATCGCCATCTTGCTTTGCGACGGTTTTCATCCCGCCTGGATCAGAGCCCGCATCAGGCTCTGTCAGGCCGAAGCAGCCGATAAGCTCTCCCGAGGCCAGGCCCGGGAGATATTTCTTGCGTTGCTCTTCAGATCCGTAGGCATAGATCGGGTACATGACGAGGCTCGACTGCACAGACGCCATGGAACGGTAGCCGCTATCAACGCGCTCTATTTCCCTCGCGATCAAGCCATAGGCGACATAGCTCGCCCCTGCACCGCCATATTCTTCAGGGATAGTCGCGCCGAGCATGCCGGCTTGCCCGAACAGCGGGAACAGCTCAGGCGCAGCCACTTCCTCACGGAAGGCTTCTATTACTCTGGGCTGTAACTCGCTTTGAGCGAAACCATGCGCAGCATCGCGGATCATCCGCTCATCGTCTGAAAGCTGGGATGCAAGATCGAAAGGATCTTCCCAGTTGAATGGGACCATATCGGCCACTGGTTACTCCTGAAACTTGTTTTCAGCTTCCTTCGCAGGTGCAAGCAAGCCAAGCAAGGGGCTTCAGCGGGCTACTGATACGATAAATTGCAGGACCGGCCTTGGATCAGGCCTTTAGCTGGCGAGAGCCTGATTGACGGCATCAAGAACAGCTGCAGGCGGGCAAGGCTTAGCCAAAGCATGCGCATCCGGGAACTGGCTCGCTACCTCGTCTTGCGAATATTGGCCTGAATGAAAGATGATTGGAACGTCTTCTTCCGCCAGTTTCTGGGCGAGCGGATAAACCACCCCGTCGTCCAACTTAATATCAAGAATGGCAAGGTCGGGTTTTGTTTTCTGGAATGCCAGCATCGCAGAAGAGATGTCGCGATGAGGACCTTCGACTACAAAGCCTGCTTCTTCGACAGTGTCGATGAGATCGCATGCAACTATAGCTTCGTCTTCTGCGACAAGAATCCGTGGTTGCGACATATCCAAAACTCCCCTTGCGTGTTGTGTTATGCAACACGAACGCGTGCGAAGACCCTATTGTTCCCTAAAACTTGGCCCGAATCAAATCTTTCAGGTGTTTCCGAACTGCTGAGAGAACTCGCTTTCTGCACCGGCAGCTAACATTTTGGCCTGTTCCACCCAGGAATCGCGCCTGATGCGCCCCTGAAATCGCCCCAAGCTGGCATCAATTCGGTCGACATCCGTTTCGGACCATTCTGCTATTTGAGCGAAGGTTGATATTCCCTGCTCGTTGAGCATCGCGGCAATTTTCGGGCCCAATCCCTTGATTCGAGTCAAATCGTCATTGCCTGAAGACGGTTCGGCCGAAGGCTGGGGCAGGGCAGTATCATCCATTTGCGCGGACGCGGGCGAGGCAATCAATGCTTCATTGCGTGATGCCCGCTCTGCGCCTTCATCCAGCACATCCTTGGGCGCATTGGGATCACGTTTGATCGCGGTTTTGCGATTTGCAGCGAAGGCGAACCAGGCAATGGCAAGGCCCAGGACAAAGGCGATCAGAAGGTAAGGCCAATAGGCCTGCAATAGTTCCGGCATCAGTTCCTCTTGGATTTTCGTTCGCCGCTCATAGGCAGCCGCACATGTCTTGGGAAGCGTATCGGGGCGGCTAATAACAGCCAGCCTGTTACAAGCCCGAGCCCATAACTTGCTAGCGTTAGTGCGAGAACCTCTGCCCAGATAGCCATGTCAGCGCGGCCCGGGCGTGTCGATGGGCGTAGGCTCAATCGGCGCTGTCGCTACGACTGAAAATTCGATCCTGCGATTTGCCGGGTCTGTGGGCAAAAGCCCGTTTACAGGGACGCTTGAGCCCATGCCTTCCACCCGCAATCCCGTGCTTGGTATACCGCGTGCCACAAGAGCTTTCTGAACAGCCAGCGCTCGCTGGGTTGAAAGCGAACGGTTGGCTTCCTCGTCGCCGGAAGAATCGGTGTGTCCGGTGATCGATATGATGCTGCCAAGACATGGTCGCAGCGCTGCGGCAACTTCATCAATCAACGGCGCGCTGGTGGCGGCAAGTGTGCTGGCCGCTTCTTCAAACCGGATTGAACGGGCTGCGAGCAAAGCCTCGACATCATCCTGACAGTGCAAAGGTGAAAGCGGTTGCTCAGATGACCTTGCGAGCATCGAACCATCTGACCACCGCACTCCGCCAACACCAGGCAATCTCGCCACAGCTTTCGCCACTTTATCACG
>WTKI01000047.1 GCA_011524425.1 Altererythrobacter sp.
GTCTCTATGGCGGGGGCGAGCCTTGACGGTTCACCTCCGCCATTTTGCTTTGTAGAGACAGGTTATGGCATCACGCGAAGAACAATTGAAAGCGGCGCAGACAGCACTGCAATCGCATGACTTCTTGCGTGGCCTCGAGCTGGCCGAGATGGTCTTGTCCGAAGACGCAAATGACAGTGAAGCGCTCTATATGGCGGCTGTCGCGTCACGCTATCTGAAACAGTTCGATGAAGCGGCGCAATACCTTGGCTTGCTCCACACACAAATGCCTGAATACGGCAGAGCCTGGCAGGAAGAAGGGCACCTGCTGCTTGCGTGCGGGGATCGTCATGGCGCTTTGAGGGCGTTTGTGCGGGCCACTCGTTTTAACCCGGCTCTCTCGGCAAGTTGGCGAGAGCAAGCACGGATTGCCAAGGACCTCAATCGCTCGCTTGAAAGCCAAGCAGCGCAAGCACAGCTGGACCGGGTCAGCGCACTCCCGCGTGAGCTTCTGGCGGTGTCCAATCATTTGTATGAAGGGCGATTGCAGCGAGCGGAAGAAATCTGCCGACACTTCCTAAGGAGCAACCCGAAGCATGTAGAAGGCATGCGGTTGCTTGCGCTGATCGGGATCGAACTTGGCATCGTGAATGAAGCGGAGTTTCTGCTGGAAAGCGCTGTCACGTTTGACCCTGACAATGTTCAGCTGCGTCTGGATTATATTGACGCTTTGCGGCGGCGCCAAAAATTTGAAGAAGCGCGCGAACAGGCAGAAATGCTTTACAGGCGCGACCCCAAAAATCCTCTCTTTCAGTCGCGCCTCGCCATCGAAAGCATGCAAACAAGCGACTTTGACCGGGCTTTTGAGCTTTTTGATGCGGTGCTCGCGCAATTGCCTTCGGACGCGGCCACTTTGACCAGCAAGGGCCATGCGCAAAAGACCGTCGGGCGTAGTGATGATGCGATAGCGAGCTATCGCACCGCTTTGCAGTCAAAGCAGGATCATGGCGATGCCTATTACGCGCTCGCAAACTTGAAGACATACAAGTTCAGCGCTGCGGAAATCGAAACAATGCAGAAACTGGCAGAGCGCTCTGAGATCGCCTTTATGGACCGGGTCCATATCTCTTTTGCGCTGGGCAAAGCCCTTGAAGATCGCGGCGATTATATGGCAAGCTTCCGGCATTATGACCAAGGCAATGCTCTGAAGCGTGCTCAAACCCGCTATAGTGCGGACGCCATGACGCGCGAGCTTGCGGCACAGAAAGAGGCCTGCTCGCCGGAACTTTTCGCACACCATGCCAAGGCAGGGCATAATGCGCCGGACCCGATTTTCATTCTTGGCCTGCCGCGAGCAGGTTCAACTCTGCTCGAGCAAATTCTCGCCAGTCATTCGCAGATCGACGGTACGCTTGAGCTGCCGAATATCCTGGCGCTGGCCCACCGGTTGCGCGGTCGCAAAGCCGGCCAGTCACGCTATCCTGATATCCTGCATGAGCTTAGCGAAGAGCAACTGACCAATTTTGGTGCGCAGTTCATTGAAGACACGCGCATACATCGCCAAGGCGCGCCGTTCTTCATCGACAAGATGCCGAACAACTTCAGGCATATCGGTCTAATTCACTTGATCCTGCCTAATGCCAAGATCATCGATGCGCGCCGCGCCCCGATGGATTGTTGTTTTTCCGGCTTCAAGCAATTGTTCGCAGAGGGTCAGGAATTCACTTACGGGTTGCATGAAGTGGGGCGCTATTATGCGGACTACGTTGATCTGATGGAGCATTGGGACGCTGTCCTTCCCGGGAAAGTTCTGCGTGTGCAGCACGAGGATGTGCTGGATGATGTGGAAGCTCAAACGCGCCGGATGTTGGACTTTATAGGCGTTCCGTTCGAAGATGCGTGCCTACAATTCCATAAGACCGACCGAGCTGTGCGGACCGCCAGCAGCGAGCAGGTGCGTCAGCCGATCAATCGAAAAGGGCAAGATGCTTGGAAGCCGTTCGAATCTTGGCTTGGGCCGCTCAAGCAAGCTCTGGCCGGCTTGATCTGATCATTGCGCTTGATCTTCGTGAAGGGGCAGCCGTGCGGCTGGTAAGAGCAGCTTTAGGCTGGCTGTCTGTTCGATTTGCGAATGCGCCAGCTTCAAGCACCACCAGCCTTTGAACCTTAACACAATTTTGCGCGAGGCCCGACAGCGCATTGACGCCTGAATTGCCTGCATTGCGGATTGCACGGAGCCTATTACAGTCAGGTTGCTCGGCATCTTGCAAAACTTGCGCGTCACCGCCCCTTTGCTAAATCGCTGCTTGTTTGTTCATGCATTCCGAATAGAGATTTAGGGCGATGAAGAAGTTTGCTTTTGGAACGCTGGGTGTCTTGATCTTCTTATCGCTATTGGTCGGGTCGATATTTGGCGCCTTTGTTTGGCGTTTCACTCCAGATATTCCCGATGCTAGTTACGCACCAGCCGCCGACGTCACTGAAGCTCGCCAGCAAGACCTTGATTATCTGCGTCGCTTCCCCGAAGCCGACCGGAGTTTCTCAACAGAGCAGTTGACCGCGTTCAACCGCTTGATTGACGATCTCGAAGCTCGCGTCGATACTATGAGCGAGGCCGAGTTCGTGATGGGCGTGTCCGCAGCAGGCGCGGTCCCCGAAAACGGCCATTCAGGCGTTAGTCTAACCGGTACGATGAACCGCTTGAACAGCTTGCCAGTTCGCTTTGTTTGGTTTGGAGACGGGCTCCATATTACACGCGCTCATGCCAAGCACTCGGGCCTGATCGGCGCGCGCGTAGTTTCTTATGAGGGCCAAACACCAGCCGAGATCACCGCTAAGATGGATCGATATTTTGGCGGCAATGCGGCGTTTTTGCGCAAGGGTTCAGCGCTGTTTTTCGCGGCACCGGCTTCGCTCCATGCAGCCGGGCTGATCCCCAATCCGGACTCAGTCTCGCTCGAACTCGCTGCCAGTAACGGAGAGACCCTTGCGCTGGAATTGATCGTCGAACCCGAGGGTCAGAAAACCAAATTTGCTTACCCTCCCTCTTACGCTT
>WTKI01000387.1 GCA_011524425.1 Altererythrobacter sp.
TTCATAGCCTTCGTCGCTTAAAACGCCGGAAACGAGGTCACGTATATCGCGCTCATCATCTACGATTAGAATATCGAGTGCCATGTTAGCGCTGGTCCTTCCTGAACTTCATTGCATTCACGCTTTGGGGGTTTCTGTTGTTGCAGGTATACTTTGGTCGAGCGGATCGCGGGCGATCCGCAGAGTCACGCGGGTCCCACCGCCTTCGACGGCAGAAAAACTGATGTCGCCACCGTGCTCGTCTACAATTTTCTGGACAATCGCGAGGCCTAGGCCCGTCCCTCGCTCGCGGGTGGTCATGTATGGCTCGGTAATTCTTTCACGCTCGTTTGGCAGGCCGATTCCGTTATCGATGACGCATACTCGAAGCATGGCTTCGCTTGAGGACATTTCAACGGCTATTTTCCCGCGATAGTCATGTTCTGACGTGCTTGCGCGAGCTTCAACAGCCTCGACCGCGTTTTTGAGGATATTGGTCATGGCCTGACCCAGTTGATGGCGATCACCGCTAATCTTGGCGTTATCCAGATCATCGATATTCAAACCGAAGTCGATCTGTGGATGTGCAACTTCCTGCAGGAAAAGAGCTTGCCGGACGAGATCGAGCGCGTCCTCTTGCCGAAAATTGGGTTTCGGCAACCTTGCAAAACTGGAAAACTCGTCGACCATCTGGCGCAAACCGCCAACCTGCCTGACAATCGTGCTGGTGAGTTCATCAAACAGTTCACCGTCGCTGTCGATTTGCTTGCGGTAGCGGCGCTTCAACCGCTCCGTCGCAAGTTGGATCGGCGTGAGAGGGTTTTTGATCTCATGCGCAATGCGTCTAGCGACATCGCTCCAAGCGGCCTGCCGCTGGTCCAGCAATTGGCGCGTGATGTCCTCGAAAGTTATCACATAACCGTCTTTTTCTGGTGCCAATTTGACAGCAAGAGTGAGCAACTCCTCGCCTTTTGAATGGGTAACAATGCCGCTGGCCACCCCGCTCTCGATCAAAGAAGATATTTGCGCTGAAAGTGAGCTAAGAGAAGCGCCAGACGGATCACTCGGAATTTCTTCGTACAACAGCGCCTGGGCTGAAGAATTCATAAGCTGAACTGTACCGTCCCCGTCGACGGAGATGACGCCAGCTGTGACCGATTCCAGTACCGCTTCCATAAAGGCACGACGATCATCAATCTGATGGTTCGCCTGGACCAAATCGTCGGTCTGCTTTTCAAGCTGCGCTGTCATACGGTTGAAAGCGCGATTGAGTAGGCCAATTTCATCGCCCCGCGTTCGTCCTTCAACCCTCAGCGCAAAGTTTCCGGCGCCCACTTTTCGCGCCGCAGCAACCAGGTCGGTGAGAGGTTCAACTTGCCTGTCTGCAAAGCGCAGCGCAAACCAAACCGCGATACCGACCAGAGCAAGGCTCACGACAAATAGCGCAAGGTTGAAACGAAATTGCCATGCTCTCGCTCGCTGCGTCAGGTTGTCATACGCGGTGGTAATGGATTGCGCGCGCTCCCATGAATTGAACGAAGTCTCCTCCGGATTACGCGCGTTGTAGAGGTACACTCCGCTATCCAAATCTATCGGGGCTAAGGCAGCAATACGTTCAGACGAGCCCTCGACTGAAACGAATTCGCCCTGATCAAGCTCTGCAAGGGCGCTATCGAAAAAATCGTACGGCTGTGTTCCTTCCAGCAGGTTCAAAATGGCTGCGGTTCGCAAGGACCCATCATCCAGTCTTTGCAATATCGCGCTTTCAGAAATTTCCCGCGCCTGAGCTTGATACGCATAAAAATCTGCAAAGTTGTCATCGCTAAGAGAGCCGCGCTGCAGATAAAAGCGCATGTCACCTGCCATGGTGACTGTCTCCTGTCCGACTTCCAGCTGGTTTTGTTCGTAATAACTGTCGGCCAATTGCCGCGCGTTCTCCATCAACCCTCGTGAGTTGTCCGAGAACCAGAAATCCACACCGGACTGAAAGAGTACCGCAGCGAAACCCGATACTAAAAGCGTAGGAACAGCCGATATCAAAGAAAACAGGAAGACGAGGCGGACATGAAGGCGGGCTGTGCTTCCTGCGGCCCGACGCAATGCCAAGCGCCGGCCTATGAGAACTAGCAGCATCATGGCAGGGATTAGAGTTGCCACAAGTAAACTAGCCACCTGTGGGGTGGGAAGAAGCTGACCATCAGGCGGCGCGCTTGTGAAAATCCACCAAGTGCCGCCGATCCCTAAAAGAACGCCGAGGACACACAAAATTTCAAGCCAGCGGAATACGTTAGATCGCTGCGCTGCGACCATGAATTGGCGCCACCAGCGCGGCGCATTCCTCGACGCACCTAGATCATTATTCTTTATGGCCCCAGCATCCATCGTTGCGATAATACCACGCAAGTGTTGCATCTATGCAAGCTGTTTTTGTGGCTTTTGCGTCACAACAGAACGCTTGGGCGCGCTTAAACCTCACTTCAGCGTCAGAACAAGCTAGACTGCTGGATCTAGTCCAATCGGGCGAAATCCTCTGGCCGGATTTCAAGATCGCCAATCCGTTTGCGCAAGGTGTTGCGGTTGATTCCCAGGAGCCTGGCGGCGCGCAATTGGTTGCCGCTGGTTTGCCCCAGCGCATATTCAATTAGCGGCTTTTCGAATGCGGATAGAGCATCATGATATAGCTGACCTGCAGGGGGCGAATTGCTTGCAAGCCAAGCTGTGACAGCCCCTTCAAATCCAGTGTCCTCCGTCTCAATGTTGCCCGACTGCTCGACACCGATGATGTCCGCTACCGCTTGTGCATCGATTACATCCTCGCGGGCCATCAAAGCCAATCGATATATGACATTGCGCAATTCGCGCACGTTGCCACGCCAATCGCGGCGTTCCAAAGCTTTCAACCCGTCAGCTGACATCTGGCGTCTCGGCAGGCCCTCCTCTACAGCAGCCTGTAGGAAGTGGGTGGTGAGCACTTCTATGTCCTCACGTCGGTCACGCAGAGGGGGCAAAGCGATGGGTACGACATTTAACCGGTAATAGAGATCTTCGCGGAAG
>WTKI01000101.1 GCA_011524425.1 Altererythrobacter sp.
CGTTCTGGGACCCTCGGCTCGGATTGTATCGCCGCCCAATAGCGGGACGTTATAGTCGGTAAGGACAGCTCTGAGCCCTTCGATGAAGCGCGTGTCATCATCGCCCAAAGAATGTCCCAGCAAAACGCCGACGGGTTCAGCCCCTTTTGCCGCCAGATCAGACAGATTCGTCGCAACCAGCTTCCAGGCAATATAATAGGGATCGGTGCCAGGCAGCCAATGTGTGCCATCAGCCATGCTGTCATGCGTGATGACGAGCGTTTCGCTGCCGATTTCCAGCACCGCGCAATCGTCTTCCAACCCGCGAGCGCCTGTATGCAGCGGAAGTCTGCGCAAGGCAGCGATGAAGTCCGCTTCGCTGCTCAGCTTCGCGCGTCCTTAGCCAAAGCATCCAAGATACCGTTCACGAATTTGGCCTCGCGATCGTCAAAAAAGGCCTTGGCTACATCGACATATTCATTGATTGCAGTGGCTGTCGGAACATCCGCGCGGGCGATTAGCTCGTAAGCGCCACAGCGAAGCACTTGCAGCATGGTTTTATCTAACCGTGCAAGCGTCCAGCCTTCTGCGAGTTTTGCCAGAAGTGTCTCGTCAATTTCATGAGAACGTGCTGTTACGCCGGAAACGATATCGTCAAAGAAATCGACTTCAGCGTCGGCATAACGCTGGTCTTCTGCTTCATCGACTTCGCGGCCCAAGCGGTGCTGATGAAATTCGTCCAACAACTTAGTAAGCGCTGTGCCCTCCATCTGCCATTGATAGAGCGCCTGCACTGCAGCTAGCCGAGCAGCCGAGCGCGACTGTGAGCGCGGGCTTGTCTGGGGCGTGTTCATTTCAAGCGCACCTCAACCGATTTTGCATGGGCAGGAAGGCCTTCTGCATGCGCAAGCCGCGCCGCAGCAGGGCCAATAGCTGCCATGCCTCGCTCGCTCAGTTCAATAAAACTGGTGCGCTTCATAAAGTCGAGCACAGATAGTCCGCTTGCAAACCGTGCGCGCCGTCCAGTGGGCAGAACGTGGTTTGGCCCAGCGACATAATCCCCGATGGCCTCTGGCGTCATTCGGCCAAGGAATACACTGCCGGCATGGCGGATCTGATCCATCAATGGCGCAGGATCGGCCACAGCAAGCTCGACATGCTCGCTCGCTAATGCGTTAGCCAAGTCGGGTGCTTGAGACAGGCTGTCCACCAGGACGATGGCGCCATGCTCGTCCCAGCTGGCTTTAGCAGTCTTCTGTGTCTCCAGCATTGCTAATTGGACATCGATCGCATCGGAAACCAATGCCGCAAAGCCGGCGTCATCCGTTATCAGTATCGACTGGGAGGTCGGGTCGTGTTCTGCCTGGCTTAGCAAGTCGGCGGCAATCCAGTCAGGCTCGTTGTCTTTATCAGCGATAACTAAAATCTCGCTCGGACCAGCGACCATATCGATGCCAACAACGCCGTAAAGCTGGCGTTTGGCTTCAGCGACATAGGCATTTCCGGGTCCAGTTATCACATCGACGGGTTTGATCCGATCCGTGCCATAGGCGAGCGCAGCCACGGCTTGTGCGCCGCCAACGCGCCAGATCTCATCAACGCCTGCAATGTGCGCAGCAGCGAGCACTATCGGATTGGATTGTCCCTTGGGCGTAGGGGTCACAACAACCAGACTCTCTACACCGGCGACGCGCGCGGGTATCGCATTCATCAGCAGGGAAGAGGGGTAAGCTGCTCGTCCGCCCGGTACATATAGCCCTGCCGCGTCCACTGGGCGCCAGATAGCGCCTTGGCGCACACCAGCATCATCGGTGTAGTCCCGGTTCGCCGGGATCTGCTCTGCGTGATAGGCGCGGATGCGTTCTGCTGCGAGTTCAAGCGCGTCGCGCAAATCAGCTTCCAGTGCGTCATAGGCCTCTTTGCACCGTTCAGCCGTTATTACCCAATCGCTTTCTTCGGAGAGCGCATGTCCATCAAAACGCTGCGAGTATTCGACAATTGCTGCGTCCCCGCGCGCTTTCACTTCGCGCAGGATATCGCGCACTTGAATGGCCACGTCGCTTTCGCTTTCGCGGCGTGCATTGACCAGCATCCTGAAATCACGCTCAAATGTCGCATCTGAAGTGCATAGTCTATTAGTCATGCGCTTGCTCTTGCTTGAGCGATCTCGCGAAAAGCATCGACAAGTTGGGCAACCCGGCCGTCCGTTTTGAGCGCAGCTCGATTGACAATGAGTCGGGCAGAAATGTCCAGGATGCGCTCGCTCTCCTCAAGCCCGTTGTCCTTAAGGGTCCGCCCGGTTGAAACCAAATCAACGATCTGCCGCGCAAGGCCCAGCGAAGGCGCAAGTTCCATGGCGCCATTGAGCTTTACGCATTCAGCTTGAATGCCTTGGCGTTCAAAGTGGCGTCGAGTGAGGTTTGGATATTTCGTTGCGACATGCAAGTGACTGGCTTTGCCTGACGGTCCAACCTCGCCCTTTACTGTTGCGACAGAAAGCCGACAGTGACCGATATCCAAATCGACAGGCGCATAAAGATCTGGGTAGTCAAATTCCTCGATGACATCTGAACCAACTATGCCAATTTGCGCGGCGCCATGTGCCACGAAGGTGGCGACGTCGAAAGCGCGCACGCGGATGAGGCGCATATCCTCGCGCGTTGTGGCGAAGCTCAGTGCGCGGTTGCTTTTGTCATGGAAGGCATCTTCAGGCACGACGCCAGCATGCGCCATAACCGGCAAGGCCTCATCGAGAATGCGGCCTTTGGGAATAGCGAAAGTCAGCAAGTTGGCGTCAGTGTTTGTCATCGCGGGTGCGACTTAGGGATTGGGCGGTGAAAGGGCAATCATTAACCGGCCAGAAGATGGCAAACGTGGACCTTTACATTTGCGAGCGCCACTGCGGTCACTCTTCTGCTTCCATGCGCTCCATATAGCCGCTTGCGACCATTGCAGCGACTTGGTCGAACAGTGCATCAGGCGTTCGGCGCATTTCGCCCATGCCGTTCTCCATGCCTTCAGCCACGATTATCTCACG
>WTKI01000260.1 GCA_011524425.1 Altererythrobacter sp.
GACCAAGCCGCCAAGCAGGAAGTGAGCGGTTTCTTTCGCAAGCTGATGCGTGACCTTGAATCGCCGCGTCAAGTCAGGCGTTTTGGCAGCGGGTGGCTTTCGGGCTTTTTCGCTCTTCTGTTTGCGATCACCGGACTGTTACTGGTTGTCGCGCTGCGCTTTCCAGAGTGGTTCGCGACGCCGGAACTGCAGATTGTCAAGGAATGGGGCGGCTTCCGGCTTATCGTTCACGTGATCCTGTTAATGAGTTACGGGCTTGCCCTGCTCAGTCTGCTCCTACGGCCGAGGAAAGTCCTTGGCATGAGCGCGCTGGTTATTGGAATAGGCGCTGCCCTGCTTGGCGGCGCCAATGTTCAACCCCAAGAAACGAGAGATTGGGGCGTCTTCTTTGGGCTCGATTTCTTCATCATTAATTTGCTTGTGACCGGATTGATGTTCGCGCCGTTTGAACGTGTTTTTCCTCACCGCCGGGAACAACGACTGTTCCGCAATGAATGGCGCGAAGACCTGTTCTACTTCCTGATCAGCACGATGTTTGTGCAGATATTGACGTTCCTGACACTTGCTCCCTCCAATATTATCAACGCTAATACCAATAGCTGGGATGCCTTCCGTCTTTGGATATCCGAGCTTCCATGGCTGGTTCAATTTGTTGTCGTCTTGGTGGCGTCAGACTTTCTCCAGTACTGGTACCACAGGCTGTTTCATCAGGTGCCCTTCTTGTGGGGGTTCCATGCGATCCATCACAGCGCGAAGTCGATGGATTGGCTGGCCGGCTCGCGCATGCATTTGATCGAGGTGATCATGTTGCGGATGGTAACAAGCCTGCCCTTATTCACGCTCGGCTTTAGCCCGGCTGTGATGCAGGCCTATCTGGCGTTTATCTATATCTGGTCTTCGCTCTTGCACGCCAATGTCGGCGGCAACTTTAACAAACTCGGCCATTGGATCGCAACGCCGCGTTTCCACCATTGGCACCATGGGCTGGAACAAGAAGCCTTTGACGTCAATTTTGCGATCCATTTCCCGTGGATCGACAAGCTGTTCGGGACGTTTCACTTGCCGAAAGATCGCTGGCCAGAAAATTACGGCATTCCTGAAGATGTCCCGCGCAAATATAGAGGCCAATTCCTCTATTCTTGGACGCGCACGGGTAAGAAGCTTCCCGATGCTGAGTGACCTCCATCCGCAAGCATCGCGCATTGCCGAACTTCTCCGTGCGCGCGGTGAGAAAATCGCGGTCGCTGATGGCGCAACCGGCGGCCTGATCGCAGCCAGCCTGCTCACAGTACCGGGCGCGCTCGATTTCTTTGTCGGTGGCGGGGTGGTCTATTCCTTCCGCGCGCGTGATGTGCTGTTCGATCAACCGCGCGAGGCCTACAAAGGCATGCGCGGGGCGAGCGAAGACTATGCTCTGCTGCAAGCACGCTCCATTCGTGATAATTTTCACAGCGTTTGGGGCATTGCAGAAAGCGGTTCAGTGGGAGGATCCACCCATCCAACAGGCGCACCCGCGGGACAAAGCGTTGCCGCGATTGTCGGACCAGACGGGTTCCAGCACACGCAGATGACGCAGACCGGCAGCGATGACCGGATTGCGAATATGGAAAGCTTTACCCGGGCCGCGCTTCAGACATTGGAAGATGCGCTTCAGTCCGTATCCTGAGGCGGCTCCACCCACTTCATTACCCCGCCTTGCAAGGGCGTCCACCAACCGGTTTTGACGCCAGCGGATGCAAGCATATCGCTCGTCCATTGGTTGCATGTGCGCAGCGCTGAATACTGGCCGGACGCATCGTAGAACACATCGAACCATGAATAGCCGGGATAGGTTTGACGCTCTTGCGGCGACAACACGTAGGGCTCGATTGCTGCAACAAGCTTTCGATATTCGTCCTGGCTAATGGTCAGCGGGCGGTAATTTTGTGAAGGGGCAGGTCGCATATAGTGAGCGACATGCAGCAGAGGTTCTCCGCCATAAATGGCGCCAATTGCCGTTGACGGTTTCAAATCGGCCCATGTTTCCGTGTTCAAAAACACTTCCTTTTCGCCCCAACTGATCGAGACATGGGTATAGGGCTGAAACGGCTCTTGCAGATCGCTCGCAGGGAAGTCTTCACGCCAGTCCTTGTGGCTGTTGGCCAAAGGCAGGACGAGCGCCGTGTGTACGCCATTGGTTTCCAGCAAAATCTCGACACCGTTCTCAGCCTGCTGCCAACCACCATTGCGCGGGATGGAGGAGCCGATCCACGCAGCGAGGAAGAACACAGCGGAAAGCAATGCCAGAGCAGCGAGCGGCCAAAGGACAAGGCGCCTGGCCCAAAGCATTAGCGGCGTTTGCGCAGCCACAGGATTGACCAATCGCCATTGACGAGCCTTGCGGCCAAGCGAAAGCCATGCGCGCGGTACGCTTTGCGGATGCGCGGCTCTTGCGTTTCAAGCAGCCCTGCAAGCAGGAGATTGCCGCCGGGTGAGACTGCGTTGGCAAAATCCGGCGCAAGCTCGACCAAAGGGCCGGCGAGGATATTGGCAATCAGCAAGTCATAAGGTCCGCGCGCTTCGATAAGCGGGTGATCGGTGCCGGGAGCAATAACCATGGTGACCTCGCCAGCACCCGCGCCGAGCGGCACGTGGTTTAACGCGGCATTGTCAGTCACCACGTGCGCGCAAACCTCGTCAATGTCACTCGCGGTTTGAAGCGCCGAGGGCCATAGTGCACGCGCTGCAAAGGCCAGCAATCCGGTCCCTGTGCCGATGTCCGCGACATTGCGCGCGAGGACCCCGCTGCGCTTCATCGCAGCGAGCATTTCAAGGCACCCAGCTGTGGTTTCATGCTGACCTGTGCCAAATGCCTGGCTGGCGGGGATGGCAAGGTCGATGAGATCATCGCGTGGTTCATAGTCCGGCGTTCGGACATGGAAGGGGCCGGCAAAGATGGGCTCTACGCCTTGCTGGCTGATTGTGAGCCAGTCTTCGTCGGGGAGCCGCTCTGCCTCTAATGGCGGAGCCTCCCCG
>WTKI01000024.1 GCA_011524425.1 Altererythrobacter sp.
ACCATAGTGGGCCATGCCGAAATATCGCCCGGTGAGATAGGCTATGAGATCGCTTTCCGCGCCAGCTGCAAAACCCAGCAGGAAACCAGCGATGGCCGCTAAGGGAAAAGTCAGGCTGTCGCCGAGCAAGATCCAGGCAGAAATAGCTGGCAAACACAGCAATGGGAAAGCGACAATGCCCTGCCAGAAACGGTCAAGTAGCATCCCAGTGATCAAGCGCCCTGAGAATATTCCTACTCCAAGGATGCCCATGACAGTAGCAGCAGTCGTCGGCTCCAAACCGCGCAGGCCCAGCATCCGCGGCAAGTTGATGAAAGCACCGCCAAACGCCAGTGCTATGATCGCGATGGAAAACCAGATGAGATAGAAGCGATAGTCCTTAAGGGCTGTCACAAGCGAAGTGCCGGTCAGTTTTCCTGACGCGGTAGCAAGTCCGGTAGGGCGTTCATCTGCAGTGGGTTCGCGCAGAAGGAAAAAGCACACCACAAGTGCCGCAAAAGGCATGATCCCAACGACCAGGAACATGGAGCGCCAACCGTGATTCTCAATCGCCCATACAGCCAATTGAGGCACAATCATTGCAGCAAAGCTTGTCCCCAAGAGCAATATGCCTAAGGCAAGCCCGCGATTCTTGACGAACCACAGATTGACTGCGCGGCTGAAAGTAACAGGCGTAGAACCAATACTGACAAGCCCGCCTACAATCCAGAAGCCATAATATATGTAGAGCGTCGTGGCGCTGTTAGTGGCCGGTGTGAGAGATATAGCGGCGAAAGTGACGCCGAAAGCAAACATCGACCACAGCGCAACCGGTCTTACCCCAAACCGGTCAGCCATCCAGCCTACAACCGGAGCAAGCAAAGCAGCAGTAACGCCAAATATCGTTATCGGCAGGACCGCTTGCGTCTGCGTCCAACCAAATTCTGCGATAAGGGGCTCAGCGGTAAATCCGACCACGTTAAAAGGTATCGGGCTAGCGCCGCACATCACGCCAAGAACGCCGGCTAAAAGGACTTTCCAGCCCATCGCAAATTCGCCGCGTTGCTGGGTCTCCGGTTGTGCTGCTGTGCTCACGTAAATGCTCCTTGGCTCGCTTTATATACGCGCCGTATCGCATGGGAATGCCCAGTGCCGTCGCGGTTTTTCAGCCATTCCCTCACTGCGCGAACACTTATCGCATAACCGGCAAGGGCCAAAGGAGATAACCGCCTATTCTGCATGATAGAATTCTGTGAGCGCGCCATCGGGAGAGCGCACTGCAAGGATATCAACCAGGCCAAACCCTGCAATTGTCACTGAGCGCGCTTGATAGGCTGTCTCTAGACCTTGATCTAACAACATCGCGCGATAGCTCTGCAAATCCTTTACAGGGTAACGCACCGACAGAATGCCAAGATTTGGCGGGGATGCATGTTCGCTCAGATCGCGTCCGGCGAACCCTTCAAACTGCATCACTTCGATCCGGCCGGTTTCACCGGGAAGCTTCGGCTGCACGACCGCAGCACGGCGCACTAATGTCGTGGCGAGATTGGCTGGCACAGAGAAATTGTTCGATCTTGGCTCAGGATCAGTAAACGGCGCATCGAACAGCACTTTGAGGCCAAGTTTGTCGCGATAGAATGCCAGGCTCGCTGGCTGGTCCTTGACCATGCGCATGGTGTTGAAAGCCTGGCTGAGCGGCCCGACTGGAAAGCCGGTAAAAGGCGGCGCTTCTCTTTCATAAAGCGCGTAGTTGACGCCATGCGGGCCGCGCACCACCACATTGACCAAGTCCGATCCGCCAAAGCTGAAGCGGTAGGGTTCGCTTTCTGCCCACCAGCCGCGTGCGATGGCTGCGTCATAAAGCTGCTGCGTGTCTGCGCTGCGCAACATGATGGAAAAGATTCCGCCAGTATCCCATGGACGGGCAGTCAAGCGGATAGGGCGTTGATGAGCGGCGCCGTCAAAGCGGATAAACCGGATGCAGCCAGTGTGCGCCTCAACAGCACAGACCTTGCGGAATTGTGCTGTGACAGTTTGCGGCAAGCCCCAATAGGCAAGTTCGCTGCGGTCGACCGCACCGTCTGCAACGATGCGCCAGCCGCCATCTTCGATCAGCCAAGACGCGCTTTCTTGCAAGTCTGTGACGCTGACAACCGCTTCACTCCAAGGTTCGACGCCAAAATCGCTCGCCTCGGGTGCATCACCGCTTGCAAATGCAGCAGGGGCCGGCGCTAGGAAAAGCGCCAGCCCCATTGTTGCGCCGCGCAAATAGCGGCGACATTGCATCAGAATTCGAACTTGGCTCGGATGGTCCAAGTGCGTGGCGAGTTCAGGTAGCTGAAGTTAGCGAGCGCAGATTCAACCGCTTCCTGATCAAAGCAGTTTTTACACTCTGCCACCAAGGACCAACCGTCCAGGCTGGACAATGTCAGCGAAGCGTTGACGATCCAGCGATCTTCGCTGAACGATCCGCTGATTGGGTCAACCAGATTGCCTAAGCCAATTGTGTTAGCGGGGAACACAGCGCCGGAAGGTCCTGTTACCTCGCCGTCAAACAAAGTGAGTTGGTTTGTGCCTGTCTCGCTCTTTGAACGCCAGCTGGCATTGATTGCGGGTGTCAAGCTCAAGTCACCAAATTCTGCCTCGTAACTTCCGCCCAATGCCACCGTCCAATCAGGTGTCCGCACAGGCTCAGACAATGACCCGTCAGGCGCAACGATACCCACACCGCATGACTGAGCATTGTCAGCGCCTGAAGTGTTCGGGATCAAGCCGAGCGCGAGCTGAGCCAGGCAGTCTGCCTGCTGCGCGGCCACACCTTGAACGCCGAAAGCGTCAATGGCAGGCGCACTGGAATCCAGCCGGTATTCATCGTCTTGATATCCGATGGCTGCAAACAGGTTTAATCCGTCAGCCGGTGCTGCTGTGATCTCCAGTTCGACGCCGCGATTGCGATAGTCCGCGAAGTTGCGAGTGATGAAAGCCAGTGAGCCGTCGCCGCGAATAAACGCAGACGGCGTTTGCAGCCCGCCAACATCCAGCCAGAACAAGGTGGCGTTAACTTGCAGCAAGCGACCCAGCAAAGTCGTTTTCGCACCGGCTTCATAGCTCCACGCTGTTTCCGGATCGAACGGCAGCAGTTCTCCAGGTGCTGTTCCGCGCGCGTTCCAGCCGCCCGACTTGAACCCGCGCGTCGCACTTGCGAACAACAGCACATCGTCGCTGGCGTTGTAATTGATCGCAAAACGTGGGGTCCAGATTCCAACATTCTGCTCGGTCGGGATTGCGCTGCCATTCGCAGCGATGAGGTTCTCTGTATCGATGCAGGTCGACGGGCCAAATTGCGCAGACCCGATACATAGACCGCCGCCCAACCGTGTGCGGTTGTCTCTGATGTCGAAGGTTTTCTCTTCGTCCGTGTAGCGGATGCCTGCGGTTAAGGTCAGTTGATCGGTGATATTGAGGTCGCCTTGCAAATAGCCCGCCCACGCCTCAGTTGTGTTCTCTAAGACACGGTCAGCCAAAAGCAGCGGGAAACCATCTGGCGGAGCAAAGCCCAGGAAGCTCAAGTCTAGCGAGAAAATATCGCCGAAGTCGGTCCGATTGTCCTCGTGGAAGTAATAGACGCCGCCAACGATATCGAGCAGTCCATTTCCGATCGAGCCGTTGAATTTAACTTCCTGCGTGAACTGTGTGTGTTCACCATCGTTGGAGATTGTGAAACCGCCGAAGGTGAAACCAGTAACAGCTGGAACCGGATTCGCAGTGCCTGGCAGGCCGCGACCGTCAGCAAAGTCCAAGGCAAATTTTTGGCCGATATCAACAAAGCCGGTGATGATGTTCACGGACCAGTCGGGACCGAGTTCCACTTCGAAGTTGGAAGACACGAAGTCCATTGTTGCTTCATTGCCTAGGCCGAAGTCGTTTTTGCGTCCGGTAAAAAGATCGCCGAAAATTGCGCTAGTGAAATTACCACCTTGCGTAAGACCAGTGGTGATGAAGCGACCGTCGCAATTTGTCGGATCGGCCGGGTCGCAGTCAAAATTCAGCAAGTTGGCTGAATCTGCGAAGGTGTGGATGTAAGAGCCTTTCCAGCGTACCGAATCAGATAATTCGCCGCGCAGTCCCAAGCGCACACCCCAACCATCGTTCTGGTTTGCACGCTCGCCGGTTGTGGTGTTGATCGCGTAACCGTCATCATCCTGCCAATAGCCAGACACTTTTACAGCAAACGTGTCTGCAAGCGGCAAGTCGATCGATGCACGCGCCATTTTGCGGTCGAATGAGCCATATCCTGCCTCAACAAAGCCTGCGACTTCATCGCCGGGGTCAGCAAGGAATACGTTGACTGCGCCGCCAGTAGTGTTCCGGCCGAACAATGTGCCTTGCGGGCCGCGAAGAACCTCTACGCGCTCAACATCAAAGAATGAGAGGTTGTTGGCGTTCTGGCGCGAGAGATAAATGTCATCGACATAAGTGCCGATGGGCGGATCGAAGGTTGCGATCGATTCTGTGTTCCCGATACCGCGGAGATAATAGGCGTTTGCCGTACCAAGTCCGGTATTGTTTAGCCCTACGAGGTTGGGAACATATTGCGCCACTTCCAAGGCCGTACCAATGCCCCGCTGCTCCAGGGAGGCCCGGTCGAATGCGCTGATCGCGATTGGAACGTCTTGAACGCTTTCCTCGCGGCGCTGCGCCGTCACAATAATCGTACTGATACCGCCTTCATCTTCAGCGGCCTCAGCAGCCCCTTCATCCTGCGCCATCGCAGGAGTGGCGAGCGCAGCAAGAGCGATTGCCGAACACGAACTGATTAGTGTTGTCGACTTGGTTGTTTGGAACTTCATGAACGGTTTCCTTCCCTGGAAATGAGCATCCTCAACGCCCACCAAGCCAGCAACCGCCAGCTCTGGATTATCAATTTTCCCGTCGAGATGAGGATTTGTCCGGACAACCCTTGCTTGTCAAGCCAATCAATGCAATTGGGTCCCGGTTTAGAAAGCTAATGTCGCTTAGCGCGGTGTTTGCGCAACACTCTTTCAAAAGGGTCTTTATAATGGCGCTTGCAGATCTGGCTTATCCGACTCTGGTCTATATTCACTTGCTGCTGTTTGTCTTGTGGTTGGGGGCTGATGTAGGCGTGTTTATGCTCGGCCAACACTTCCGCAGGCGCGAAGATTACACGCTTGAACAGCGCATCGCCTTGCTTAAGCTGCTAGTCGAGATAGACATGGTACCGCGCACGGCCTGGGCCTTGATGGTCCCGCTTTCTCTAACCGTTGTAGACATGGGCAATTGGTGGGATGTTCCAACGCCATTGCTTATTGCTGCTTGGGTGATTGGGCTTGTTTGGCTCTGGCTGGTGTGGGATTCGCACAAGCATGACCAAACCCCACGTGCGGCACGCAACCGCAAAATTGAAGGCGTGATCAGCTGGGTCATTGGGTTGTTCTATCTCGGCCTTGGCGGGCTGAGCCTTGCAACCGATGGCCCGCTCATGCCGGATTGGCTCGCTTGGAAAGCGCTGCTGTTCGGAGCGATCTTCGTCGCAGCTATCATGATCGATGTTGCCTTTAAGCCGGTCGGCGCGCAACTGGGCGCTTTGCTGGAAAAGGGATCAAGCGACGAGACCGAGATCCCGCTGCGCAAGACGATGGACAACACGCGCATCTGGGTGTGGATGGTCTATATCCTGCTGATGGTCACGGCATTCCTTGGGAATGTGAAACCAATCGTCTAAGGGCCAAACAAAACGCCGCTTGGCGCAGGTCTCAATGAAGGTGATTGTTTGATATGTTTGCTGTTTCCAGCGTCTTGTTTGTGCCCGGCTCGCGTCCGGAGCGCTTCGTAAAGGCCGCCGCTGCTGGCGCTGGTCTGGTCATCATTGATCTGGAAGATGCCGTTGGTCCAGCGGACAAGGAAAGCGCGCGCGCTGCAGCCTTGGAACAGATCGGGCAAAGCAGCGATGGCTTTGCTATCCGGATTAACGCTGTAACCACGCCAGAGGGCATTCGCGATCTCGCAGCTTTGACACAAAGCGATGTCCTGCCCGCGCACCTTATGATCCCAATGGTCGAAAGTGCCGTGGAACTTGACATTGTTGCACGTGCGCTAGGTGAACGGTGCCCGGCCTTGCTTCCGCTGATTGAAACGCCGCGCGGTCTGCGCAGCGCGCTTGATATCGTCAGCCACGATAAGGTTGCCGCATTGATGTTTGGCGGCGCGGACTTTTCCGGCGAATTGCAAGTCCCGGTCTCTTGGGAGCCGCTTTTAGGCGCACGTCATCAATTGGTACTGGCTTGCGCAGAAGCGCGAAAGCCGCTGATCGATGTGCCGTTCATTCATCTCGATGATGATGCAGGGCTGCGCGCAGAATGCGAAGCAGCCCGCGCGATCGGTATAACCGCGAAAGCAGCGATCCATCCCAAGCAAGTGGCCACTATCGAAGACGTCTTCGCGCCCACAGCTGAGCAAGTGGCGGAAGCGCAAGAGGCACTGCGAGTTTATGAAGAAACGGGCGGCAAGGCAGTCCGCCATGCAGGCCGGATGCTGGAAGCGCCGATGATCAAGACCTACCGCGCGATTCTGGCTCGCCACAAAGGATAGAGCGACCATCGTGGGCAAGTTGTCTGGCATAAAAGTGATCGATCTATCGATGTTTCTGCCCGGCCCGATGATGACACTTATGATGGCGGACCAGGGCGCTGAAGTCATCAAGATCGAGCCCGCTTATGGCGATCCCGCGCGTGAACAAGCGCCGTTCGACCAATATAGCGGAGCTAATCATTCTGTCTGGTTTGCAAACCTCAACCGCGGAAAGCAAAGCGTTGTTCTTGACTTGAAAAGCGACAAGGGCGTGCAAGATTTGCGCTCTCTCATCGCAAATGCAGACGTTTTTGTAGAAGGCTTTAGACCAGGCGTGATGAAACGCTTGGGCTTTGACTATGATAGCGTCAAAGCGATCAAGCCGGACATTGTCTATTGCTCCATCTCTGCTTTTGGACAGGACGGTGCGCTGTCTGATCACCCGGCCCATGACATGGCAGTGCAAGCGCTCGCAGGATTCCTCTCTGTCAATGATGACACTGAAGGAAAGCCCGTGGTCCCCGGTGTTGCCAGCTCTGACATGGCCGCTGGCCTGACCGCTCTTTCCGCTGTGTTGATGGCATTGGTCGGACGCGAACGAACGGGCGAGGGGGCCTACATTGATTGCGCTATGTTTGATGCCTTGCTGCCCTGGTGCGCGCACACTGCCGGTAGCGCCATTGCTGGCGGCGGCAGTCCGCAGTCATCTTCGCAGCGCAGCTTAGGCGGTGCCGCCCTTTATCAGGTTTATGCAACCCAAGACGGCAAGCATGTTGTGCTGGGTGGACGAGAGATCAAATTTGCAAAGAACCTGTTAGTCGCGCTTGAGCGCGAAGACTTGCTTCCGGTCGCAGAAAAGCCTGCGGGCGAACAAGGAGAACTGATCGGATTTCTGACTGAAGTGTTTGCGACCAAGACGCGCGCCGAGTGGGTTGAATGGTTCGCAGATAGAGACGTCGCATTTGCGCCAGTTCTGGACTTTCGCGAAGCTTTGGATCAGCCGCATATCGCGGAACGCGGCCTGCTTTTTGAAAGTGATGATGGTGGCAAGCATATCGCACCTGCGATCCGCTTTTCCGATGGTGATTGGACTCCCAACCATGTCCCTCAGCTAGGTGAAGGGTCTACGCCAGAGTGACTTCAATTATCGACATCGATCATCATCGAGTAAGCAAAGCGTTCGCCAGGATGCAGTGTGACGGAAATTTCAAAAATCTGATCGTCAGCGTCCATGAAGCACCGCAGCACGCGCAAAACCGGACTGCCCGGATCAACTTCCAACAAGTCAGCGATGTGCTCGTCGGCTGCAATCGCTTGAATGTCTTGCGTGACCTTGCTCGCCCGAATTCCGGTCAATTGCTCCATCTGGCGAAACAGCGGTTTGGAGCTCGCGTTAAAGTCCAGCTTTTGGATGACATCTTGCAATCGGTCATGAATATAGCCCGTAGCCGCTGCCAGCGGCTTTTCGCCGTAACCCTGTTGGCGCACACCGCTAAAGGCATGCCATTTTCCGCTAACATCAGACGGAATGTCTTTTGCAACGTCGGCTGGCAATTGCGTGACGCCATCGGAGTCGTAAATGATCGCGCTACCGCGCGCATATTGCAGAATTTCACTAACCTTGGAGAAGGGCTGATGCAACGCTCCGTCGGGCGTTTGCGCGCGTTGCACTGTCGTGCCGGAACCGCGCTTTCGTTGGATCAGCCCCTCCGCTTCCAACCGGCGCAATGCCTCACGCACAGTAAAGCGGCTGACTTCAAATTCCCGGCACAAAGTGTTCTCAGTAGGAAATTGCGCGCCTTCCTCGAAGTCTCCGGCCAAAATGGACTCGCGCAAAGTACCCGCCAGCTGCAAATATCTTGGCATTTTGACAGTTTGGTCTGCGGGGGAAGCCTTGGTCGCCATTCCAGCCTTTGCTCAATTCCATCTGTGGGACCGCTGAAATGAGCGACACCCTATTGTCGAAACTTGTCCGGACAATAGCGCGTCCGGTTGGAAAAAGCGAGCGGCATAGGGCCAGACTTCATTTGCTCGATTGGCTGGCTTGTATTGCAGGCGCTAGGGGGCAGGAAGCCGCAGAGCTTGGCAGTGCTGTTTCAACGCGCGGTTGGGAGCGGGCGACTTATTCCGGAAATGCGCTGGGCATGGAGGATGCTGACCGTTCAGCCACCCTCCACCCCGGTCCCGTGATCTGGCCCACAGCGATGTCCATGCCAAGTGCGGATATGGATATGCGGCTGGATGCCGCAGTGCGCGGTTATGAAGCTATGATCGCAATAGGTTCTACGCTGGACGAGCGGCACAATTCGCTATGGGATGCGACTGCGACAACGGGCGGGTTCGGGGCTGCAACAACCTTTGGATCGCTAATCGGATTTGCTCCGGTTGAATACGCTAACGCACTGGGAAATGCCGGTTCCGTCGCAGGCGGCTTGATGCATATGCAGCATGGTGATGTGCTCACCGGGCAATGGCATATATTTCACGCTGTGCGCACCGGACGCGATGCCGCTTTGCATGTCCATTATGGAGCCACTGGGCCGCAAGCCATTCTGGAAGGCGAACAAGGCCTGTTCGCTGCCTTTGGGCAAGCGCCTGAAGCGCTCTGTTTCGAATCTGATTCCTGGCACATCCACAATGCGCGCTGCCAGTTTCGGTTTGCTCAGCTGCACACGCACGCAGCGATCGAAGCGGCGCTTGGATTGCACGCCGAAGGCAAGTTGGAAGGGCCCTACCACTTGGAGACCTTTGGCAGAGCGCTGCGGCTTGGCGATATTCCATCTCCTGCCAATGCGCGTGAAGCCAGAGCCTCTTTGCAGCATGTAATCGCTGTCATCGCAGATGGCCGCTCTGTGGAGCTCCGGGATTTTACAATGGATGCAGTGCAAGAACTCGCTGATTTACGCGCGCAAGTTTCAGTGCGTGAAGATTTGGAAATGACTGCGCGATTTCCCGCCCGCAGTGGTGCTCGGTTAAACGGCTTTGAACCGGCTGAAACGTCGGATGACCGTACAAACCCAGTTAGCGAGAAGGAGCTAATCGAAAAGATGCACACTCTCGCGAAATGGGGCGGCCTGCCTGACAGTGAAGCGCATAAGGCTGTGTCGCTTGCTTTGCACGAGCATGATGCAAACGCGCTTGATACTCTGCTGGAGGATTGGACGCGATGACGCGCACGCAAAGCTTGCTGGAGTTTGCTGGCGCTGACCATGTTCTGCCAGACGCAGTGCGCGCGGATACGCTCCGCTTGCTTGCTGATACGCTGGCAGTGGGTTCAGCAGCTGTGGATGCGCCCGGGGCCAATGAGATCCTGCAAGCTGCGCGACTGATGGGATCAGGCGACGAAGCCCGGCTGCTCGGTACCTCGGAAAAGTTGCCTGCGCCTGCCGCTGCTTTCGTCAACGGTTATCGCATTCATTGTCTGGAATGGGATGCAGTGCATGAGCCGGCTGTCGTCCATGCGCTGAGCACTGTCGTTGCAGCATTGGGCGCAGCGATCGACCGGCGTGGAGGATGCGATCCTGACGAGGCGCTGACAGCTTTAGCGGTCGGCGTCGATGTCGCAGCTGGTGTTGGCTTGGCAGCGAGCAGCGGTGTTGCCTTTTTCCGTCCGGCTACGGCGGGCGTCCTAGGCGCGTCTCTTGCAGTCGCGCGGATTGATGGCGCGCCGCTCGATGATACGCTGGGGCTTGCTTACTCTTCTGCTGCAGGGACTATGCAAGCCCATGTCGAAGGGCTTGCAACGCTTCCCTTTCAGGTCGCTAATGCTGCGCGCGCTGCAATCACTGCCAGCGATCTGGCAAAGGCAGGTTTCCCCGGTCCCAAGGATCCGCTGGAAGGGCCGTTTGGCTATTTCGCGCTGTTCGATGAGGGCGAACTGGCCGACTACACCGATCATCTGGGGTCCGTCTGGCGTATCAGCGAAGTGAGCGTGAAGCCCTATCCATCTGGCCGTGCGAGCCATGCAGCGCTCGGCAAGCTTGAGGAACTGGCGCTTGAGCCAAGCCAGATTGCAAGCATTGAACTGGCTTGTCCGCCGCTGATCCGCAGACTGGTTGCACGCCCCTATAAGGAAGAAATGACGCCTGCTTATGCGAGGCTGTGCTTGCAATGGCTCAGCGCATTGATGCTGACCGATGGCCGCATTGATCCACGCCGGTTTACGCTGAAAGATATGTGCAATCCCGATCTGGCGGCGCTGGCGCACAAGTTTGCTCTTGTGCCGGACGGGAATGACGACCCGAACGCGCTGTTTCCGCAATCGCTAACTGTCACTCTGGCTGATGGCACCAGCACCGTCCACGAGATCGCTGCAACATTGGGGAGTCCGGACAACCCGCTCTCTGTCGAACAATCCGGCAAGCGGCTTGGTTTAGCGCGGGAGCTGTCTCGCACTGACATTGACCCCCGCATATTTGAAGATCCGCTGGATTATTTCACGCGCAGCCAAGGTCATGGCTGCCAAAGTCATGACTGACTGCAATCAGCGTGCCGCCTGCACGCGCCGTTACTGAAGGAGTTCTGCAATGCGTATCATTGTTCCGTTCAATTTGAAGCCTGGCACAGACGTAGCTGAATATGAAGAATGGGCGAGGACTACAGATTTGCCGACTGCTGGCGGCTTGCCATCTGTCACAAGTTTTACTGTTCACAAAGCGACCGGACTGTTCGGCGACCCTGATACGCCGCCTCCCTATGCCTATTTCGAAGTGCTCGATATCACGAATATGGAAGACTTCATGGCAGACATCTCGGATCCGGATTTCCAGGCCGCTGTGGCGCCGTTCCAGACCTATGCTGACGCGCCGCAATTTATCCTAACCGAAGACATTTAAGCCAGGAGGGCTGCAAAGATGGGCCAGTTTACAGGCAAAACGATCGTCGTCACAGGCTCCGGCAAAGACAAGGGGCTTGGGCAAGGCATCTTGCGTGCGTTTGCTGATGAAGGCGCCAATTGCGTAGTATCCGATCTCGTAATCGACGATGAAGCAAAGGCCGTTGCAGCGGATCTGGAGAGCCGCGGCGCGAAGACAGCGCTGATCGCTTGCGACGTTTCCAAACCCGATCAGTGCCAGGCTTTGATTGCAGGAGCTGTAGAGCAATTCGGTAGTGTCGACGTGCTCGTCAACAATGCCGGGATTGGTTTCAAGATGAAGGGCTTGCTCGACGTCGATATCAGCGATGAGTGGGATCAGGTCATCTCCGTCAATCTGTCCGGCGCCTTTTACTGCACGCAAGCGGCCGCGCGTGTGATGGTTGAGCAAGGCAATGGTGGACGGATCATCAACATCGCCAGCCAAGCCGCCAAAACCGGCTTTCCGCATCTGGCAGCCTATGTCTCGTCAAAGCATGGCATGGTGGGCCTCACCCGCGCTTGCGCGGTTGAACTCGGCAAGCAAGGCATAACCGTTAACGCGGTTTGCCCCAATCATGTGACAACAGGGCTGGGTGCTCAGCAGAACGAGTATTTCTCCAAGCTTTTGGGCTTTGACACGGTTGAAGCCTATCTCGCGAATATGAGCGCAAAGAACCCCATGGGCCGGCCGGGCCTGCCTTCGGATACTGCCGCTGCGTGTCTTTGGCTTGCAAGCGATGCCGCTTTCTATGTTACTGGCGAAGCGCTTAATGTGTCCGGCGGAGAAGAGATGCATTGATCCTGCTTGCTCAAACCGCACTTGTTGAGGCCTCGTTGACATGACACTGCGTCTGGAAATCGAAGGACCAGTGGCGCATTTGCTGATCGACCGCGCTGACCAGCGCAATGCGTTCAACATGGCGATGTGGCAGTCCATGCCAGCGCTGCTTGAACAGACAGCGCGCAACAGCGATTTGCGTTTACTGGTTGTGCGCGCAGCGCAGCCCAATGCTGCTTTTTGCGCAGGCGCTGACATCAAGGAAATGCTAGCGCACAAGGATGATACAAGCTGGCGCGCAGCCAATCAGGCGGCCATCAACCGCGCGCAATATGAACTTACGCGCCACCCGTTGCCAACGCTCGCGATCATTGAAGGCGATTGTATAGGCGGAGGTTGCGGGCTGGCGCTGGCTTGCGATCTGCGCGTTGCCACCAGCGTGAAAGCGCGTTTCGGCATTACGCCAGCCAAATTGGGTCTGGTCTATCCGCTTCATGATGTGAAGCTCCTGACCGATCTGGTCGGTCCCGGCCAAGCCAAGCGGCTGCTTTACACTGGCATGTTGATCCACGCCGTCGAAGCGCAGCAGATCGGGCTGATCGAAGAGATCACAGAAAAGCCGCAGGGCCTGATAGATGAGCTGCTTGCAGCCTCACCCCATTCCATTCGTGAGATGAAGCGCTTCGTTCGCCGCGTTCTAGACGGCCAAAGCGAAGATGATCCGCAGACATTGGATATTTTTGCGCAAGCGTTTGAAGGGCCAGATTTCGCGGAAGGTTCAGCCGCATTTGTTGAAAAGCGCAAACCCCGCTTTTGAAGGTAGGCGGTGATCCAGGGAACTCAAACAGTGTCCAAACGTCGAAGAATTTGAGGCTTTTATTCGGCACAAGGCAGTCCCTTACTTAGCTTGCCTCGAGCGAGCCCATTACGGGAGGAAATATCGTGATGATTGAACATGGCACAATTTTAGGCGGTCTATCGACTGTACCGGACCTGTCGGTTGCTCTTAAAGCTTATCGCGATGTTCTTGGGCTCGAATTGATTGAGCAAGGCGAGATTGACCAAACGCTTGCAGACAGTTGGAATTGTCCTGCCAATGCGGGCTCTCCCTTTGCAGTTTTGCAACCCAAGTCCGGTGAGCCGTGTTGGTTCAGACTGGTCGAGCAGCCGCAATTCCCCGGTTTTAAGCCGACAACCACTTATGGCTGGGCGGCTTTTGAAACGACCGTTGAAGATGTCTGGAAATGGCCTGATGCCTTGCCGGAAGATCTGTTTGAAATCGTCGGTCCGCCCAAGAAGCTTGAAGACATCGCGCCAACATTCATTCCCATGCAGGCACTTGGTCCGGGCCAGGAGATGATTTATCTCAACGAAGTTCTCGACAACAATTCCGACAATGATCTTCCAAAGGCGAAATCACCTGTCGACCGGATCTTCATTGTTGTCTTAGCGACCCCTGACCGCAAAGCGAGCATTGACTGGTATTGCGGCAATCTTGGTCTGGAACGCGGCGCTGATTACACTTTGCCTTACAGCATGATCAATCAGGCCTTTGGTCTGGCCGACGATTACCCGACCACGATCACCGTTGTCGGCCAAGGCAGAATGCCGATCGTTGAAGTGGATGACTACCCGCGCTCTGCGATGCGCCGACCCAGGCATGAAGGTATGCTGCCTCCGGGCAATGCGCTGGTCACACTTGCAGTCGAAAACCTTGACGAATGCGAAGCGGAGTGGATTGAGGAGCCGGTAAGGCGCGATGGTACAATTTATGAAGGGCGCCGGTCAGCAACTGCGATCGGTGCCGGCACAGAACTTATCGAATGTGTGGAGGTAGGCTGAGACAATGCCGCATTATGCTTTCTATTGCCGTGACGGCGAAAAAGGCGCTGAGCTGCGCGAACGCGATTTGCATGCACATTTGGCGCATGTCGAAGCCAATATCGATGACTATGCGATAGCCGGGCCTTTGACACGCGACGGCGCAACGGTTGGCTCTTTGCTGGTGATCAAAGCGGATGATGAAGCGCAAGCGCGGGCAAAGTTTGAATCGGATCCCTATTTCGCGGCTGGCGTCTGGCAGTCGATCCGCTCGGAAGAGTTTCTGGGCGTGGCAGGCGATTGGGTCGGCGGTGCAGCGTGGAAAAACGGTTAGCGAGTTGAAATTACACTGCCTTTATCGAGCAAAGTCTGCGACCGTCGCATCTGGCGCTTGATTATCAATATCGCGCCATAGCAACCACTGGCCATTGCGCCATTTGTAGATCAGCAAGGATCGTCCGGCGACTTCCATGGTGTCCTGTCCAGGAAAAGCAATCGCCATGTAATACTTTGCTGTGACTGTGCCGTAATCGCCATCAGCGATGGCTTCTTCATTGGTGAAGCGGAATCGGACAGTCCCTCCGGCATCGGGAATGCGCTGAAGGAACTCTATGATATTGTCAGCGCCTTCAATTTTCGGCTGGCCATGTGTCATCAGCACAGCATCATCTGTGTAAAGCGAGCGCAGCTGCTGCCAATCCTGTTTCTGGTAAGCCTCCAGCCATTGCGCGCCCGCCTGGTCAAGCAGTGCAGACCGGTCGGTTTGAGCGGCGGCTGAGGCACTGCTCAGCCGCTCATCCGCACTGCATGCGGAACCCAACAAAGCCAAAAGAGCGATCGCCAGAACAGGCTTCATATCCAATACTCCGGCTCAGAAAATGCAGGCGGCCACGCCCACTTGGATGAGTTACTCCGCCGCTTCTGCCAATTCCGGTCCTTGGTCTGCCCATTTAGGCTGGATTGGCGCAGGCAGACCTGTCTCTTCCTCGCAATTGTCGCGCAAGGCCTCGATACCGGGGCCATAATCGAACAGTGGCAGATCACCGCGCGATGCTTTCATTTCCTCGCGCAAGCTAGCTGTCGCATCTGTATCGATATTGCCATCGGCATCTGCAACCACGCCATAGTCTTTCGCGCCTTCTGGCGTCACAAGACCTTGCTGGATTTCCAGACCGACCAGTGCGGGATCGCGCTCCAGCGGGTCACCCCAGCCGCCGCCACCCCAAGTGATGAAGTGCAACACATCGCCTTCGGATACCGGCACATCCTCGATCTTGTTGCCGACGATCTGTGTGGTGCCATCGGTTTTCTCGAGGATCTTCTTCGCGCGCTTGCCCGGATGGCCGCCATTCACGCCCCATGGGGGTACAAACCAGCGATCGTCATGGATCGCGATATTGCCGTCAGCCAAGAAACGATAGCTCATCCGAATGCCATTACCGCCGCGGTGAAGGCCTGCGCCGCCGCTGTCAGGTTCGGTCGAATAGCGTTCGATCCGCATCGGGAAATAGCGCTCCAGAAACTCGTTCGGCACATTGGTAAAGCCCGGCCATAGCGAGTGTCCGTCCG
Source organism: Altererythrobacter sp. (assembly GCA_011524425.1). Classification (GTDB taxonomy): domain Bacteria; phylum Pseudomonadota; class Alphaproteobacteria; order Sphingomonadales; family Sphingomonadaceae; genus Erythrobacter. The sequence goes on from WTKI01000024.1 coordinate 15,594, forward strand.
GACCATCGCCCAGCGGACGGCCCGGAATGCCGCCAAAGCCGATCTGGAACAGTTGGAACCATTCGCCTTTGCTGGCCTCTCTGTTGTCCCATCCGGAAGAGAACAGGTGAGGAGAGGAGCTGAAACCGGCTGCGTTGAGGAATTCCGGCGTGCCTTGGCCAAGGAGGCCGCCCAGAATGTCAAAGATACGGCCTAGCGCATGCGTCCGACCCGACAGGGCTGCCGGGAATTTCGGCTTCAGAAGCGACCCTTCCGGAATGCGGACCTCGATGAGATCATAGAACCCGTCATTGAACAGGATCTGCGGATCAAAAACCATGATCATGTAGATG
>WTKI01000106.1 GCA_011524425.1 Altererythrobacter sp.
TCCGCTGACAATTTCAATGAAGTGCTCACGCACTGTCGCATCGTCTTCAACAATGGCGATGCGGTGGCTCCATTCACGCTGTGCCTCAGCCATTTGTAGCCTCGATAGGGAAGAGAATGAGCACTTGGCCGCCCTGACCATCCTCAGGCGAGCCGAAAGTGACTGAGCCCATCTCCTTGGTCGCGCGAGCGATCATATTTTCAAGTCCGTGACCGCCCAGTCGAGGTCCGGCAATTCCTTTGCCGTCGTCGGCCACGCTGACTTCCAGCCACTCTCCTTCGACATGAGTTTTGCTCAGAGTGATTGTAATCTGAGATCCACCTGAATGCTTCAAAGCATTCGCGACCGCTTCCTGCATAATTCGGAAAAGCTGCAAGGCTGTACGCGGTGGGTATGACGGGAGATCTTCTCCAAGCCGGTTGTTCCAGCGGAACGCAAAACCAGCGTCTTCAACCCTAGGTTGCAGACGATTGCGAAAACTGGCGAGTGCAGACCCCAGCGATTCCCCAACCGAGTCCATAGAGTCGATCATAAGACGCAACTCATCGACCACTTGCTGTAAACCTTCCGCGACCTTTTCCGGCTCTGCCTTGCCCCGCTTGGCCGCAAGCAGCATACCCATTAACTGGCTGCCGAGGCCATCATGCATGTCGCGCATGATCCGCTGCCGCTCTTCGCTAAAAGCCTGTTCGCGGACCCACAACTTTTCACGCAAATGCACGTCCGCCAATTCTGCCTCCCGTTGATCCAGCTTGCCTTGCAAGAGCTGGTTGATTTCAGCCGCAGATCGGAACAAACGAAAATTCCTGGCAAAAAAGCCAATCGCGATCGCCAGAAGTAAGAGCGGCTGAGTTGCTGGCAGGTGCCCTACATTCCGGTCATGGATCAGAGTGTTATACAAGAAAAACCCGATCAATGAGGCCAGCAGAATTAGTGCCGCCCCTTCCAGATAACGGCTCTCTTCAGGCTTCGTCGCGAAATGCCAAATCAATCGCGCAATAGTAAGGCCAACTAGAACAAGTCCGAGCAAATCGAGCATAGCTTCGGTCTTGGAAAATCCGTCAGTTGCGCGTTCTATACCTAGCCAAAAGACGACGAAAGCTGCGCCTACCGCAAACAATCCCATCATCGCCGGCCTGAAGTATTGGATCGAGTTTCGCGTCCAGGCGTCAACAAATGCGGGCCAGCACGCGGACATAAAAATGAAGTTCACGCTATAGAAGATCACGCGCTCATTTCCGGCTAGCGGGAAATTGACCCAGCGATAGAACAAAGTGTGGGTCGACCAGCTTAGGGTCAAGAGAAACAGCCAGAAAGGGATTGCCCTTTCATTGGCTCGCAAGGCCACCGCGCCCAGCATCAGCGCTAGGACGAAGCCGATCCCGATTGTTATATTGCGCCAATCGTTGAACAGAAAGTCTGTCCAGCTGAAAGCTGCCTCTACGGCGTCGAACTCAGCCAACAAAGGAGGCGGTGTATCGGCTTCGCGAGACATATCGAAAGTGATGGCGCTCTCGATGGAATTCTCACCTGCAACCAGCAAGCCAGCAGAGATCGGAACAATCCGTTTTTGCAGAGCGTGATAAGTCGGCTTTGGCAGGCGCGCCTCGCCTGCTGCCGAAAGCAAGGCCCCGTTGACGTAAAACCGGATATGGTCGCCAGCAGAATTGTCGAGAAGGGCAAGCCCTGTCTCAGGAACTTGTTCCAACTCGAACGTTACTCGGGTCGCATGGTAACCGCGCTCGTAAACGCGCAGCCCCGGATTGTATGGACGGTAGATTGCGCTGCTCAGACCAGCAGCATCAGGCGATGCGATCTGCGCTTCTTCAACGTTTTGTATTTCAAGAAAATCAGGTCTTTCGGCAGAGCGATAGTTGACGAAATTGGGCACGAATAGTGTCCAATAGAGAAGCTGGACAACAATCGCTGACAACAGCAACCGCGCAAGGTTGCTGCCCCACCACGCACCTGATTGATCGCCCCTAGGCAGTCCCTGCGCCACCAAGTCTCGCTTTCCTATTCATCTTGGGATGCACCATATTTGTGGTCGCTCGGCTATGCCACATTAATGGCATGGCTTGCTGGAAGGACAAGCCTTGCTGATCGAGGCTCTCAAGATCTCAGTGATATGGATCGTTCAATAGATGATAGCCTTGCTCTCACATCCGCAATCCATCCAGATGGTATTTTGGGAAACAAGCTGGCTCGAACGGCACATAAGCAAGTGGGAACTGACAGCAATTGGGGTGGGAAGCCGCCATTCCGTTCTTAGCTCTAGCGTATTTAGTGTGCTGAAACTCTTTTCGCTTCTGCAGCTAGGATCGCTTCAACACCGCTATCCACCCCCTGAACATAGTCGGCGAAAAGGAGTGGCGCAGGCAGGTCTACTTCCGTTGGCCCAACAGCCACGCCAAACAGGGTGTTAATCCAAAAGCACTTGGTCCAATCACCACACCCGTTTTCCCAGTCATGATAGCCTGTGGAGGCGAAGAGGCGGATTTTGGAATTGGGCAAGACCATAGACTTGCCGCCTCCTTCAGCCCAGAACTGCATCTCATCGCCCATCTCAGCGCCGGTCAGAACAGCTCGATCACCTGCACCGTGAATAACGAAAAAGGCGGTGACGATTCCAGCTGAGAAGGTATCCCCATCGGTAAGCAGGTAGACACGGCCATCCGGTGTAATCAGATCGCCGATCTCGCGCGCGACGGCCATCGCCTGCGTGTAGTCTCCCCCGCCATTGGCGCGCAGATCTATCACAAGATAATCCGCAGGATCATCACGCAGGATCGCGGCCTGCTTTTCCAACCAATCGCTCACCGAGAGCTCATCATCACCAATAATGTTGCGCAAGCGCCAATAGACACCCCCATTTTCCAGAGTGTCGCTCCACAAAACCTTGTCTGGATGGCGGCCGTACCAGGTTGCATCGGTTATCGAAGGATCGAGAAACCGCCAGTCATGATCGCTATCCAGCTCGTTGGGATGCGCCTGACCCAAAG
>WTKI01000212.1 GCA_011524425.1 Altererythrobacter sp.
CGGGGCAACGCCTCTGCTGCCCGATGCGGTGATGACCCGCTGCGAAACGGCGGGCATCCGGATCGTCCCGACAGGTCTCGAACATGGCACATTGACCGCCGTGCTCCCTGAAGGTCCGGTTGAAATCACTACACTGCGCCGTGATGTCTCTACAGATGGAAGGCGCGCGACCGTCGCTTTCGCGCAAGAGTGGCAGGACGATGCCAACCGCCGCGACTTCACAATCAATGCGCTCTACGCCCATCCAGAAACGCTGGAAATCTCGGACTATTTCGGCGGTCTTAGCGATCTGGAGGCGCGCCGGGTGCGCTTTATCGGCGATGCGCGCGAACGCATTCGCGAAGACCATTTGCGGATCTTGCGCTATTACCGTTTTCAAGCGCGCTTCGGTGCTGAGCTTGATGAGGAGGCGGAAGAAGCCTGCGCTGAGCTTGCGCCCATGCTCAAAGGGTTAAGCCGCGAACGGATCGCGATGGAGCTGCTCAACTTGCTGGGTCTGCCTGACCCGTCAGCCACGGTGGCGCGGATGCGCGAGCGCGGCGTGTTGGCGGTTATTCTTCCTGAGACCCAAGCCTGTCACGTGCGCTCTTTAGAAAACCTTGTGCAAGCAGAAAACGCCAACGTGATAGATGCTGATCCTGTCCGCAGGCTTGCAGCCCTGTTGCCGCCTTCGCCTGATATAGCCGCAAGCGTTTCCGCTCGTTTGCGCTTGTCGCGCGCGCAGCGCGGCCAGCTCAGCAGTGCGGCGTCCCGTCTTGCGCAGGATGCAGACAATCCCCGCGCGCTTGCCTATCGCGAAGGGATGCAAGCTGCATTCGACCGGTTGCTGTTGCAAGGGGCTGACATCTCTTGTCTGAAGGATTGGCAAGCCCCGCAATTCCCGTTGAAAGGCGGCGTGATTGTCCAAAGAGGGGTTGCTGCCGGGCCAAAAGTTGCAGCGATTATGCGGGCCGTCGAACAACGATGGGTAGAGGAAGGTTTTCCGGACAGCGCCCGGATCAACAAGCTCCTGGATGAAGAGCTCGCACGCGGTTCATAGCCCGCTTCATCGCAGCTTCAGGCTGAGACAACTATCTGGACACCGGGTTGCATCGCATGATTGGTCTGATTATGCACGCGCCCGCGTTGGAGCAATCCCGCGTATCCCATAGGCGGACAATGGCGTTCGCTCTTCCATTTCCCGAGGCCATGCTGTGCGCCTGACCCCTCCTATTCAGGGCGCTGCGACCTCACGCTCACGACTGGAGAGATATTGATGAAATTCGCGAAACTTGCACTTGCCGCAGTGGCCATTGCCGCCGCCCCGATGACCGCTCAGGCGCAGGACGTAGGCTCAACCGTGTATGGCAATGACGGTCAACCGATCGGTCAGGTGACGAGCAATGACGGCACGAATGCTGTTGTGTCAGTAGGCGAATATGAAGCAGCGCTTCCGGTTTCGATCTTTGGAACGAGCGAGCAAGGCCCAACCATCAACACCACCCGTGAAGCCATCGAAGGCCAGCTCGCAGCAGCAGCCGAGCAGCAAGCAGCAGCAGCGGCAGAAGCTCAGGCCGCTGCTGAAGCCGAAGCGGCCGCACGCCTCGAAGCGGCGCTTGTGGTCGGTGCCGAGGTCGTCACAGCCGATGCCATGTCACTTGGTCTGGTTGATGAAATCACAGGCGGCAATGTTGTTGTCAAAACGGCGGACGAGCAGCTGGTAACGCTCCCGCAGAATTTCTTCGCTGTTGACGCAGATGGCACTCTGCTGGCTCTGGCAAACCTTGCGGACATCATGGCCGCTGTACAGCAGGCTGGTGGCTAAGGCTGATCTTCAATATACGATAAAACAGGGCCGCCAAGCATCACGCTTCGCGGCCCTTTTTTGCGCAATCTCTAGAAGCGATTGTCCTTGGGAAAACCCTGCGGCGGCAAGCGCCCTGCCCCGCCGCGCGCGACTTTCCATTGCCAAATCTCGTTCTCGGTCCGCGTGCGATCGCCTTTGCCGCCCATTTGCCAGCTCAGCCCTTCTTCCAGCGTGAAGGTCTTCGCATCGCTAAGGCCACCATCGCGATAGCGTTGCAAGGTCACACCTTGTCCGCGCCCAAGGACCGGCACTTCTTCCAGATTGAACACCACTAGCTTGCGGTTGTCACCCACACAGGCAACGTGATCATGCGCTGCGGCAATCTCGCGCATCACAGCAAGCTTGGCATCATTCTTCAAATTGACGACTTGCTTGCCTTTCTTGGTTTCTGCCAGCAGCTCTTTCGTTTCAGCGACAAAGCCTTTGCCGATGGTCGAAGCGAGCAGTAAGCGCCCGCCTTCTTCATGCACAATCATTCCTGCAATGCGTGCCTCTGCGGCGAGGTCGATCATGGATTGCACCGGCTCGCCAAAGCCGCGCGCGCCGGGAAGTTTATCGCAGCCGAGCGTGTAGAACCTGCCATTTTCCGCCGCGATCAGGATTTTGTCTGTAGTCTGGCAGTGACGCGCGAAGGCAGGGCCATCACCTTCCTTATATTTGAAATCGCCGCAGCCGTCCTCGCCAAGGTCCACATGGCCTTTCGCCGCTCTGATCCAGCCTTTTTGCGAGAGCACAACCGTAACCGGCTCTTTCTCGATCATGGCATCCATAGAGAATTCCACCGCGGGCGCAGCCTCTTCGATCCGCGTGCGCCGTGCACCAAGTTCTGTGTCCTCAGCGTAGTCCTTGCGCAGCCCCTTAAGGTCACGCTTCAACCGCGTGCGTTGGCGAGCGGGCGAGCCCAGCAGTTTCTCCAGCTCATCCTGTTCTTCCAGCAGCGCGGTTTTCTCGTCACGCAGCTGCATTTCTTCCAGCTTGCGCAACGAGCGCAGCCGCATGTTAAGGATCGCTTCTGTCTGCCGATCAGTGAGCTTGAATTCCTTCATCATGACCGGCTTAGGCTCATCCTCGGTGCGGATGATTTCGATCACACGGTCGAGATTGAGGAAAGCAATGATATAGCCTTCAA
>WTKI01000255.1 GCA_011524425.1 Altererythrobacter sp.
GATGGGCAGTTTTATCGCGCTCTACGGGATTGAGAACAGTCGCAAGCTGATTGCAGAGGCGCTCGCCAAAGCGTGAATGCAACGCTTAGCGATGCTTGCGTGTCCGGTACCATTTCGTGATTATATATTTGGAGCCTTTGCCAACCGGCGTTCCTGCATGAATGGTATCAGGGTTAGGCGTGCCGTCGGGTAAAGCGTTGTTCCAGACCAGCAGCACTCCTGGCTTAGGCTCAATCTTTATGCCGATTTCCGTGAAGTGTGTTTCGCCACCTTCTTCGACATCGTTCAAGAACACCATTGCAGTCCAGCAGCGCTGGCCGCCGCGTTTGCGCTCAAGCTTCCAATAGTCCTGGGTGGTGTAGAACCAATCATTATGCGGCTTGAATTCTTGCCCTGGCAGATAGCGCTGGCCCTGTACGGCTTCGCCATTTTCGCTTGGCAGGCCCAGCACATCGTCGATGCGGCGCGAGATGCCCATGACAAAACTGTCCCATGGATCCAAGTCGCCTGAATAGGATGTGCGAAAGCCACTTGCATAATCCTCTTCATGCAAAGAGCTCGGCTTCGCAACGAAATCGATCATAGTGCAGAGACGCTCGCATTCGCGGATCGTCATGAATTCCCCGACCGCATAGAGATCGGCTTTTTCCGTCTCTATTCTATACGCGCGTGGGTCTGCATCCAGCCGCTTGCGCACCATTGCTCCAACCCGTGCAAGCGCGTCCTTATCGGGAATGATCTGTGTCTTCGCCATATCAGGTTGGTGTTAGCAACTGTCGCAAGAGCTGCAAGACCGCCGCAATGGTTCTCATTACGGCGGTCTTGCGCTTGAGGCCTCGGCCTCTTCCCTCCCATGGAAAACTCGTCGCTCTAAGCCGAGTATACACAGTTTCGTGCCAATTCGCGAATCGCGCGCTCAGCCGAGGCTTCAGAAGAAGAATTTTCCTACTAAAAAGGCCCCTGATCGCCTAAGCAATCAAGGGCCTCGTTCACACAGTGAACCTGTCAGCGAGCCATCACCAGAAGAAGTCGTAGATCACATCATGGACTTCGCCAGTGTAGATATTGACGAGCAGAACATCGTCATAATAGCGCACCCAGCGATAGGGGCCGTACACCTCTGGCAAGCGATAATGCCAAGGATCGCTGATCCAGTACCGGCTGCCGAAGAACAGGTGATCGAGGTAAAACCCGATCCGGATCCGGCTGTAATTGTGATAGCGATAAGGCGAGTAATAGCGGCCCAAGCGGAAGATGCTGCGGTTCGCTCTGCGATAGTTGTACCAGTTATACCGGTTGTAACTGCGCCAGCGCTTGCGGTCCCAGCGGTTGTAGTTGCCGCGATATTGCCCGCGTCCGTAATAACGACGGTCATTATAGACGTGGCGTCTGCCATCGCGATAGCCACTGCGATAACTGGACCTGCGCGTGTCGCGGTAAGTTCTGTTGCGCCCTTCGCGATAACCATCACGCCGACCCTCGCGATAGGCTGAGCGGCGCTCTACCCGGTCAGAGCGACGATCCGCTCGGCGACCATCGCGGTAGCCATCTCTGTAAGTGTTCACCGCGCGCCGTTCTGTGCGCCGGTCGTCACGACGTTCAGTCCTGCGCTCGCTGCGACGCTCTGTCCGACGGTCATCACGCCGCTCGACTCTGCGCTCGGTACGGCGATCATCGCGGCGTTCAACCCGTCGCTCGCTTCTGCGTTCGGTCCTTCTTTCGCTTCGGCGTTCGCTGCGGCGCTCTGTCCGATTGGCGTTTCGCCGGTCGCGCAGCTGCGTGCCGCGATTGTTTACCCGAGTGTCACGACGCTGGGAGCGCTGGCTGCGCACATCATTGCGTTCTGAACGGTTTTCTGCCCCGCGGTTCTGCGCTTCGGCAGGCGTCGGGGCTGCCGTGAAAGCGAGCGCGGCAGCGATGGCGGCGAATGCGCTTCCCTTTAGTAACTGGCTAATCAACATGCCTTGGTTCCTCATCTAGCCGCCCCACCACCTGCGGTCATGTTCGATGAATCGGGTTTTAGAGCCCATGGGCTGAGTCCTAGCTGAACCGAGTAGTTAGCCTCCTGTTCATCTTCGAAGGTATTTTTCTGAATATTGATCTGGCATTGACAGGCAAGGCAGTGCAAGGGATGGGAAAAGCGATGTTCGACACGCTTGATGACGTTCGCGCTGATGTGGCGCGCCGGCTGATACAGGCCGCGACTGACTGGAAATGCGCGATGCACACACCGGTTGTTGCAACGCCTGATGCTGACTTGCGCATCATGGTGCTGCGCGATTTCGATCCTGAGACATGGAGCCTGCGTTTCCATACAGACAGCCGCGCGCCGAAGGCTTCTCTGATCGGTGACGGATCGCCTGTCGGCGTGCTCGCCTATGATAAAGGAGAGAAAGTCCAGCTTCGCTTGCGCGGTCTAGGCCGGGTAGCAAGCGAGGGGCCTGAAGTGGACGCCGCGTGGGAAAGCAGCACAAACTTTGCGCGCCGCTGCTACTTGGGTGAAGGGCCAGGCACTGTAACGCCTGGTCCGGCCTCTGGTCTGCCTGCCGAGTTTGAAGGGGTTGAGCCGGACGACGAGCAACTCATCCCCGGTCGGCCGAACTTTGCTATCTTGAAGGTCGAATTGCGTGAACTGGACTGGTTCTATCTAGCCCATACCGGCCATGTCCGCGCGCAGTTCGTGCGCGAAGGCGAGGGGTGGATCGGCGCTTGGGCGACACCTTGAGCGCCGGTTGGACGCAAAGTGCGGCCAATTCATATTTGCGAGTCTGTCTCGGGAAAATATGTTGTCATTTTGAACGGGCGCTCAAGGTCCAGCCGGACGAGGTAACGCACAGCGCCTTGCGGATATTCGCACAAAGCGCGCACATTACAGTAAACAGTTGCACCGCTTAGGCCCCATTCAGCGAGCCAATCGCGGCATTGATTGCCAATATGGGCCGGACAGGAACCGATCCGTTCTTCATCAACCAC
>WTKI01000148.1 GCA_011524425.1 Altererythrobacter sp.
GTATTGATCGAAGCTCGCCGCTGCGGGGGCCAGAAGCACCGTGTCGCCCGGTTCAGCATCCGCCGCGGCGCGGGCGACAGCTTCCTCCATCGTGCCGCAGACTTCGTGCGGCAGGTCGCCAAGTTCCAGCGCGATCTCGCGCGCTTGCCGTCCGATGACATAGGCTTTGGCGACAGCACCTAGACGCGGCGTGAGTGCGCCGAGCCCGCCGTCCTTGACCTGCCCACCCACGATCCAGCGGATGCGCTTGAAGGCACCCAGCGCCTTGGCGGCAGCGTCGATGTTGGTGGCTTTGGAGTCATTCACGAAGACCACGCCGTCCTTCTCGCCCACGATCTGGCTGCGGTGTGGCAGGCCCTCGAACAAGTGGAACGCCTGCTCGATCATCTTCGGCGCCAGTCCCAGCGAGCGGAGCGCAGCGTAGGCCGAGCAGGCGTTCTGATGGTTGTGCGAACCAGGCAGGCCCCGGACAGAGCGCAGGTCGATCGAGGCCACCTGCCGCGCCTTTCGGTACTCGCTCAGGAACCCTTTGCGCGCGAAGACCAGCCAGCCGGGGCCTTCCAGCTTGGCATCGACCGACACCCGGATGACCCGGTCGTCGCCTGCGCCTTCCGACAGCTGGTTTGCCAGGAACCGGCCTTCCGGTTCGTCAACACCGATCACGGCGCGGTCCGGCCCGCCCTCGGAGAAAAGGCGTCGTTTCGCGGCGAAATAGCCGCCCATTCCCCCATGCCGATCCAGATGATCCGGCGTGATGTTGAGAAGGACAGCGACATCGCAATCGAGGCTCTGCGTCAGGTCGATCTGGTAACTCGACAGTTCCAGCACATAGACCCCGCCTTCCGGAAGTGGCTCCTGCTCTAAAATCGGAATGCCGATATTCCCGCCCATCAGTGTGGGCACGCCTGCGGTCTTCAGGATGTGATGCACCAGCGCCGTCGTGGTCGACTTACCATTCGTGCCGGTAATTCCGACGACCTTGTGCGGCGGAAGCTCTGCGCGAGCCTGCGCAAACAGTTCTATGTCGCCAATCACCGGAACACAGTATTTCTCAGCATGAGCCACGATTGGATGCGTGTTCAATGGAACGCCGGGCGAGACGACCACGCCCGCAAAGCCGGTCAGATCGCGCTCCAGCGGGTCAGCCAGCTCGCAACGTCCTTCAAACGGTGCGCGCGCATTATCCTGCCGGTCCCATGCGACGACTTCTGCGCCGCTTGCGAGCAAGCATTCTGCTGCCGCCGCGCCGGAACGCGCGAGCCCGAGGACCGCGTATTTCTTTCCGGCAAAGGCGGTGGAGGTGATCATGCGGGCGCCTTCACCTCAGCTTCAATGTTGAAAGGCCCGCCATCGCGAGCACAATGGCGATGATCCAGAAACGGATTACGACTTTGCTCTCACTCCAGCCGAGCTGTTCGAAATGGTGATGGATCGGCGCCATGCGGAAAATGCGTTTCCCGGTCCGCTTGAACCAAAACACCTGAATAATGACGCTGGCCGTTTCGACAACGAACAAGCCGCCCACGATCAGCAGCACAATCTCGTGATGCGCTGCAACGGCGACCGCCCCTAACGCTCCACCCAAGGCAAGCGAGCCCGTGTCGCCCATAAAGACCGCAGCTGGCGGCGCGTTGAACCAGAGGAAAGCGAGCCCTCCCCCGACAATCGCTGCGCAGAAAATTGCAAGCTCGCCAGCGCCCGGCACATGCGGAATGCCGAGATATTCAGAATAGTCGACGCGGCCCACAAGGTAAGCAATCAGCGCGAAGGTCCCGGCCGCGATAATGACGGGCATAATTGCAAGGCCATCGAGCCCGTCGGTCAGGTTCACCGCATTTCCAAAGCCGACAATCAGCGTCGCTGCAAATACGTAATAGAACGGCCCAAGCGGGATACTCACATCGGAAAAGAACGGCACGTAAAGATCGGTGCTGATCTGCCCAACGATGATATAGCTCGCCACGCCTGCCACTGCGAATTCGAGCAGTAAGCGCACCTTGCCAGAGACACCGCGATGACTGTTCTTTGTGACTTTGTCATAGTCATCCAGAAAGCCGATCAAGCCGAAGCCTGCAGTCACCGCGAGGCAGGCCCAGACCAGCGGATTGCGCAAATCCATCCATAACAGCAGCGATAGAGTGAGCGCGATCAGGATCATGAGGCCGCCCATAGTGGGTGTGCCGACTTTAGCCTGGTGACTTTGCGGGCCGTCAGATCGGATCGGCTGGCCTTTGCCTTGCCGGACACGCAGCAGACTGATGAAACGTGGCCCAATCAATAAGCCGATAAACAAAGCTGTAATCAACGCCGCGCCGAAGCGGAACGTCTGGTAGCGCACCAGATTCCATATGCCTTCAAAGCCTAGATATTCAGCAAGGAGATAGAGCATGAGTTCGTCCCGCCTCTATTGTCCGCTGAGGCCAGCAAAATGTGTCACCAAAGCGCCGAGCCCGACTGAGTTGGAACCTTTGACCAGCACCGCATCGCCTTGTGCCAATCCAAACTCTTCCAGCGCTGCAATCGCCTCGGCTGGGGATGAACAGTGCGCGAAGGTGAGTCCCATGTGAATCCCGCCTGAAGAAGCTTTCCCCAGTTCGCGCATCAAGGCGCGCATTTCGTCGCCAACACAGATCACATGGTCGATTTGCGCCTCTGCAATGGGCTCTGCGAGCTGCGCATGGAAACGATCAGAGAAATCTCCCAGCTCTTTCATGCTGCCTAACACAGCAATGCGGCGGCTGGCCGGTGTATGGCCAAGCTGGCGCATAGTGGCCCGCATGCTTGCAGGGTTGGCATTGTAACTTTCGTCGATCAAAAGAGCATGGCCGCCCGCAGCCGGCACGCGGTGCCGCGCGCCGCGCCCTTTAAGCCCGCCCATTTCAGCCAAAGCGAGGCCCGCAGCGGCGAGATCGCCTCCTGCTGCGCGAACTGCCGCCATGACGCCAAGCGAGTTTGCAATCCAATGCTC
>WTKI01000338.1 GCA_011524425.1 Altererythrobacter sp.
ATACTGGATTTGCTGTTTTTGGTGCGGTGCTGATCGTCGTCTCTGTTGCCGGCTCCGCTTTAGGTCAGCACCGGCTGCTCGCCCGCTATCCTGAAACCAAGCCGCCACCTTTCACAATCCGGGGATGCTTTGAAGAAATTTTCGAAGCGTTTCGCGAACGCGCTTTTCTGATTTTCGCGGCGGGAGGTTTGGCAGCCTATGTCAATCAGGGGCTGTCCTTTTCGCTCACGAACTATGTGACCACCTATGTCTGGCGCCTTGATGCAGTCGCGATCCCAGGCCTACCGGAAAATGTGAATGCGCTGAGCCTTTATCCGCTGGTGCTTGCCATATCGGCATTCGCAATGTTCTTTGTGGTCGGCCCGATGCATGCGCGCTTTGGCAAGCCGCAAAGCGCCCGTATTTCAGCGGTCTTGGCAGGCGTGCTAACGGTCCTGCCTTATATGACTTTGTACTTTGGTCTTTGGCCGGAATTGGAAAGCCTTGGTTCTGCTGCGCTGCTGCTGACGCTTTTACTAATCGGCAATACTATGAGCATCATCACGCTGATTTCAGCAACATCCATGATCGCTGAGATAGTCGAAGCTTATCTTGAGCGCACCGGCAGACGTGCAGAAGGTGCTTTTTATTCAGGCAATTGGTTGATCCAGAAATGCGCCACTGGCCTCGGCATTTTCCTGTCCGGTCAATTCCTTGCGGCCATCAATTTTTCAACCGAAGCTGCGCCTGGCGAAGTGCCGCAAGCGGTGATCTCGAATTTAGTGCTGTTCTACGCCATAGCCAGTGCAATCCTGCTTAGCATCGCAGCCTTTTGGCTCGGCCGTTTCCCAATCAACCGAGAGGACCACGAAGCGCGCGTCAACGCGCTGGCTGCGGCAAAACCATGAGGCCGAGCCGATCCACCAATTAGCCACTTGGCGGGAGACTGACCGTCTGTCACCACGCGTCACAAACCGAATACGACGATATCGAGAGAAGAAGGAACACACCCATGGATTTCGAACCAACTGAACGGCAAACCTATTGGCGCGACCGGGTGCGCGACTTCATTGAAACGCATGTCCGCCCGAACATGGACACTTACAAGGCTCAGGATGCTGAAGGTGATCGCTGGAAAGTCATCCAGATCATCGAAGACAAGAAGAAGCTGGCTAAGGACGCTGGCATCTGGAACCTGTTCATGCCTCCGCGCAATGATAGTCATCACCATGTGGATGACACATACGAGTTCGATGGCCCAGGCCTGACGAACCTAGAGTATGCACTGTGCGCCGAGGAAATGGGCCGGATCGGCTGGGCGAGCGAGGTGTTCAATTGCTCAGCGCCTGACACGGGCAATATGGAAGTGTTCCACCGCTATGGCACACGCGAGCAGAAGGATCAGTGGCTCACACCCTTGATGAATGGCGAAATCCGCTCTGCCTTCCTGATGACTGAGCCTTACACCGCCAGCTCCGATGCGACGAACATCGAAACCCGGATTGAGCGCGACGGCGATGACTATGTCATCAACGGTCGCAAATGGTGGTCATCGGGCCTTGGCGATCCACGCTGCAAAATTGCCATTGTCATGGGCAAGACTGATTTCGAAGCCAAACGCCACGCGCAGCAAAGCATGGTGCTGATGCCGATCGACACGCCCGGTGTGAATATCATCCGGCATTTGCCTGTGTTTGGTTATGACGATGCGCCGCACGGGCATATGGAAGTCGAAATGAAAGACGTGCGTGTCCCGGTGACCAACATGCTGCTGGGCGAAGGTCGCGGGTTCGAGATCGCTCAAGGTCGCTTGGGCCCTGGCCGCATTCACCACTGCATGCGCACGATCGGCGTTGCTGAAGAAGCGCTCGCCAAAATGTGCCGTCGCCTGCAAGAGCGCGAAGCGTTTGGCAAACCAGTTTACAAACACTCTGTATGGGAAGAGCGCGTCGCACGCGCGCGCATTGATATCGATATGACCCGGCTGCTGTGCCTCAAGGCAGCTGACATGATGGACAAAGTCGGAAACAAGTCAGCCAAGCAGGAAATCGCGATGATCAAAGTGCAAGCACCGAATATGGCGCTTCAGATCATCGACGACGCAATCCAGGCCCATGGCGGCGGCGGCGTGTCAGAGGATTATGGCCTTGCGCAAGCTTATGCCCATCAGCGCACGCTCCGCTTGGCGGACGGCCCTGACGAAGTGCATGCCCGTTCCATCGCTCGGATGGAGATTGCCAAGCACCCACCGCAAGCCGGTCCAACCGCTAATGCGCTACGCGATGGCAAAGGTCCTATCACAAGCGGTGATGGCTTTAGCTCAGGCGATGTGGGAGCAAGCCGCTAATGGCAAAAGCAGCTATCCTTGAAGAAGCCGGCAAAGGCCTCGTCATTGGCGAGGTGGAATTGTCAGAGCCCGCACCGCATGAAGTGCTGATTGATACAAAAGCGTGCGGATTATGCCATTCCGACCTCCACTTCATCGATGGCGCGTACCCGCATCCCATGCCGTGTATTCCCGGCCACGAAGCCGCCGGGATCGTAAGCGCTGTAGGCAGCGAAGTCCGCACGGTTAAACCCGGCGATCATGTGGTCAGTTGCTTGTCGGCTTTCTGCGGGACGTGCGAGTTTTGTGTCACCGGCCGGATGGCTCTTTGTCTTGGCGGAGCGACCCGGCGCGGCAAAACAGATGCGCCGCGCATAACGCGTGCTGGCGGTGGTGAGCCGGTTCAACAGATGCTCAACCTGTCTGCATTCAGCGAACAGATGTTGATCCACGAAAATGCTTGCGTTGCAATCGACAAGGACATGCCGCTAGACCGCGCTGCTGTAATTGGTTGTGCGGTCACAACAGGCGCAGGCACGGTGTTTAATGCAGCCAAGGTAACGCCCGGCGAAAGCGTGGCTGTTATCGGCTGTGGAGGGGTTGGCCTTGCCACAGTCAATGCAGCGAAGATTGCAGGTGCCGGCAAAGTAATCGCGG
>WTKI01000241.1 GCA_011524425.1 Altererythrobacter sp.
ATATCGAAGGCAATTTGCCAGCCTATTTGCTGATCATGGTGCTTGTATGGACGCATGGCTCCTTCTTCGAAGAGCTCTTATTCCGCGCGTTCATTATCAATCATACAAGCGAAGCCCTTGGTGGCGGACTTCGTTCAGACATTGTGGCCTTGTTCGTCTCCTCAGCCTTCTTCGGCTATCGCCACGCTTACTACCAAGGCTAGCATGGCGCGCTTGTGACATGCGCTGGGGGCTTTGCCTTTGGCCTGTTCTTTCTGTGGTTCGGTCGACGCAATATCATACCGCTTATTCTGGCTCATGGCGCGTTCAACACGCTGGGCCAGACGTTCCGCTATCTCGGCATTGAGGATTAGAGGCGGGCGCAAGAGTCCTGAACCGTCGCTGGTTGGCGCGAATTGGCAAAACTGTGGCGGCATTCGGCAATAGCCTCTGCCCCTTATCCTCTACTCCTGATTGCAAGACATCAATCGGAGAAAACAACATGACCCAAGCCGCTCTCTTGGAAATCGAAACAGAAACTGCGGACGCGGCTCAGAGCCGCCACTCTGGCCCACTTGCAGGCAAGCCCATATCGATCCGATCGGGCTTCAAGGCCAGCAGCTTCAAGCATGCGATGTTCGACGGGCTGATGGACCCGATGGTCATGGTCGATCATTACTTAATGGGCGAACCCACCTTTGGCGCTCACCCGCATGCCGGCATGTCGGCAGTTACAGTGCTGTTCGAAGACAGCTGCGGGGTCTTTAACAATCGCGATTCACTCGGCAACGACATCGATCTAGAAGCCGGAGATCTCTATTGGCTTAAAGCCGGAAGCGGAGCGGTTCACGATGAAAAGCCGATGCACGGCGCATTAGCACACGGACTGCAGATGTTTGTGAACCTACCCGCCCATATGAAGCATGATGACCCCGAGGCGCTTCATGTCCGAGCGAAAGCCATGCCCGTGATTGAAGGCAATGGCGGAAAGGTACGGCTCGTGTTGGGTGAGAGTAACGGGGTGATTGGAGCTACTTCTCCTGCGCTACCCATGACGATCCTCGATGCGAAGATCGATGCGGGTGGCTATTTCGAGCACGATGTTGCTTTTGGCCACTCACAATGGATCCTTGCAGTCGACGAGGCCGTCGAAGTGACGATCAGCAATCAGACCATGACACTTCCAGCAGGTGAAGCCTTGGCGATTAGTGCGAGGCAAAATCGAGAAGCTTTAACTTTGCGTGCTCGCGCTGAGAGCCACGCAGTGATCGTAACAGGTGAACCGATCGCTCAACCCTTTATTCAGCGCGGTCCATTTGTTATGAGCACTGAGGCTGAGATTGCCGAGGTTGAAGCCGCCCATAGGGCAGGGCGGCTAGGCAAGCTAAGCGGCTAGCGAAAAGTGGCTGCGAGGTTCGTGCATGGTCGAGCGTCGCCTTCTTGTTCGACATTGGGTCGTTGCCCGAACGACGGAAATTGGGGTGGAAAGGGGACGGCGGGAGAATCTCGACCATTAGCCGCGAAGCGAGCAATTTAATGAAGGCTTTGCAGTGCTGAAAAGTAACTGCCTATATTGCTCACTGATGATCAATCCAGACAAAACTAACGCCGAACTAGCTCGAGGAGCGCCAATTCTTCTCGCGTGCACTGTTGGGATGATGCTCGGATTGAGCGCCATTCCATTCTATACCTTAAGCGTCTTTGCCGAACCGGTCACGAATGCAACTGGCTGGTCGATGGCAGAGTTTCAGTTCCAGTTTACCTGCGTGTCGATTGGAGTGCTCGCCGCACCTCTGCATGGCTTGCTTCTCGACCGGTTCAATCCACGCAAAGTGGTTTTGATCAGCATAATCTGTTTTGGCTTTACAGTGATCCTGGCTGGGTTGATGGCGATGGTAGGCCTCTTTGCCTTCTATGCCACTTGGCTCCTGGCTTCGCTTGCTGGTCAGTCAACTGGACCAGTGGGATGGACAAAGTTTGTAACGGGGTGGTTTGACAAGCGGCGCGGCATCGCACTCGGGATTGCACTATCTGGAAGCGGAATCTTTGCCTTTGTCGGGCCGGTCGCGTCAGAGGTGCTCATCGGAGAACTCGGGTGGCAGGGCGCATATACGGCCTTGGGCGTCGCAATCCTCGTGATCAATTTACCGATTGTAATGCTATTTCTCCGAAACCCTCCCACCCAATCCTCAAGCGAACAGTTGCCCGGGCCTGAGTTTGCCTGGCGCACTTGCCTCCAAGACTACAGGTTGGCGTTGATCATCGCTTCGTTCGGGTTGCTGGGTTTTGCTGTCGCGGGTGTCATCTCAAACCTTGTCCCAATCTTGCAGACGAGTGGGATCGAGAGATCGAGTGCTGCAGCTTTGGCAGGGCTTGTAGGAGTGTCCGTCCTGTTCGCACGAATTATAGTCGGACTGCTGCTTGATCATTTTTGGCCGCCTTTGGTCGCGGCGGTATCCATGTCTCTTCCTGCGCTTTCCTGCGTGGTGCTTGGAGGAAGCATGGATGCTTCGATTGTGCTCGCAGTCGTGCTGATCGGATTTTGTGCTGGGGCGGAGTTTGACATCCTTGCCTATTTGGTCTCGCGCTATTTTCCCGAAGATGCCTACGGAAGAATCTACAGCGTTTCATATATGGCGATGATCGCAGGAGCGGGGATTGCTCCGCCAGTCTTTGGGAACAATTTCGATTTGTATGGTGACTATTCACAGATCCTGCATGTCTCAGCTGTGATCTTTATAGTTGCCCCGATGGCATTGCTTCTGCTCCGAAAGCCCGCCGGTTGAATGCAAAGCTTGGAATCGTCAATCCTGACCAGCCAGAGACAAATTTCGAGTTGAGTTGCTCGCACATGAGAGCCTGCGTCTAGATCCTTATATGAGTGACCGCGTATGGGCTTTTGGGTCCTTCCCTCAAAGTCCGCAGTTGGGTCGTTAGCGGAATGGCAGCTATTCAGCTGCGATCA
This sequence comes from Altererythrobacter sp., assembly GCA_011524425.1. GTDB lineage: Bacteria > Pseudomonadota > Alphaproteobacteria > Sphingomonadales > Sphingomonadaceae > Erythrobacter. The sequence continues at coordinate 2,945 of WTKI01000241.1, forward strand.
GTCAAAAGCAGACTG
>WTKI01000107.1 GCA_011524425.1 Altererythrobacter sp.
TTCGTTACTTTTGAGGAAACCCGTTCGGAGCGACTGGTTCTTGGTCTGACCAAGCGCGGTAGCTTCGGTGCGTCTAGAGCAAGAGGAAACACCAGCGATAGCGGACAAGGCTCTCGTGCCGCGTCGCGCAGAGCAAGTGCTGCCAATCCGAGTCCGACTCCACAGCAACGCGAACGCTTTATGGCTATGCGAGCACGGATTTGTGCGGATGATGGCATGGAGGTTCTGACCCGGATTGCCGAGGCGGTAGCGCGCGGTGAAGATTTGTCCGCTGAGTTTCCCGACTTTGATCCCGAGCGGGCAAGCCGGATGGTCAGTCGTTTTCTGCGCGAAGATGATAGCGTGGACACTGAAAGGCTTACACAGTTTCGCGAACGTATTTGCAGCATGGATCCTGCCGCTCTTGGTACGGGTGGGCCCGGCGCGGGCGGCCCAGCCGGAGCATCACCGCCGCGCGGAGGTCCCCCGCCTGGCGTTGTCTCACGCGGTTTTGGACGCGATGGGCGCGGGCGATATTTCTTCAACCTCACACATTCAATCGAGCTGGAAAGCACTATCCTGATCGCTTCAGGAGTGCCTTTGCTTAACCAGCTGGATGGCGATGCGACAGGCACGTTCGGTTTCCCGCGTCATAACAGCACGCTTGAAGCTGGCATCTTTCGGCAAGGGAAGGGTTTACGTCTATCGGGAAGCTATACGGGCAAGACCCGCGTGGACGGCAGCGATCCGAGCGGGGCGTCAGATTTGTTCTTCGGAGATTTGCTGACTTTTGATGTGCGCCTTTTCTTCAATTTAGGCGAAGTATTTGATGCAAAAGACACTTTTGCAAACAATTTGAGGCTCAGTTTCAGAGCAGACAATGTCTTTAACACGCGCCGGACTGTGCGCGATGGCAGTGGAGAAGTACCGGTGGCCTTCCAGCCAGAGGTCATCGATCCTACCGGGCGCTACGTGGGCATCGACTTGCGCAAGATTTTCTGAGCGAAACTCGAGAGCGGGCTTGGCTGATTAGTCACGATATCCTGTGCTTGGATACATCCATTGCTGAGCGAGCGAAGGTTCGAATGGCATCCATTCGCCTTCTTCCTGCGCAAGCCTGTCGGCGATAGCGATCATAACTGAAGGGTTTACGCCTAGCCCTAAGTGGCTTGCGTAGACTTCAATGTTTTCCGTCGGCGTCTTGCTCGGCTTTTGGACGGACCCTCGCCAGTGGACCACACCATCTGTCTTGGTCAGGATCGAAGTTGTTGGCACAGGGGGGGCTTCATCGAGCCCGGTGAACTTGCCACTTTCCATGACTTCCGGATCTTTGCCGTTGAAGAACTCGAACAGGCGCGCTGCATTGGTATGGCTGCGATCATCGGAAATGGGGCTGCCGAGCGAGATGACCAAGCGCACGCGGTCCGGGTGAAGTTTGGCGAGCTCGCGCGCCAGCACGCCGCCCAGGCTCCAACCGATAAGCGACACTTTACGCCCGCTATCGTCATTCAAACGCTCAAGTTGTGCGATTAAACGACCCAATAAAGCGTCATCCACGCGCACATTTCGGCCGCTATCCCAGCCATGCGCATCATAACCGAGATCATTCAGCAAACGCCGCATGGGGGCGGTTGAATTGTTAGTCGCCATGAAGCCCGGCAGCACTTTGACTGAATGGCCGTCACCCTTTGGTAATTGCGCAAGAAACGGGCGCATCATGTAGAATGCACTCAGCTCGAAGAATGCACGACCTTCAGCCAGCGCCCAAAATCGGCTGGGTGGGCGGGGAATGATATCTTCATTAAGGTCGAATTTGCTTTTCGGCATAGTTATGGCTGACAAACGTGCTTCCCTTCAGGTTATCCTCTTGATTTAGCAGGCTTGTTGCCTGTCTTTTTGGCAAACTCAGCTGATTTTGCAGCGGGTTTGCGGCGCGCCGGTTTTCTTTTGGTTGTTGTGGTCTTGCGGGCTGTCTTTGGTTTAGCAGCCGCTGCCGGTTTCTTCTTTGCGGGCGCGCGCCTGGCAGTCGGTTTGCGAGCGGTTGCCTTCGCCGCAGCAAGCAGCTCCTGATAGCTTTCCTCGATACAACGGATGTAGAAATCAGGATCAGGCAGAGCTTCACGGCAAGCAGTGAAGCTGATGGTTGCCTCGTCGCAGTAGCTTTGCACCACATGGCCAAGGCCTAGACCATCATTGAGGCAAACAAGGCCCATCATGCTTTCCAGCTGCGCGCCGCTTGAAAAGATCGGAACCGGAGGCCCGGGCACATTGGTCACAACAGTTGTGAAGGGCGGTCCAACTCCGCGGTTTGCGAGCCCGAGGCGGGTATAGAGCTGCGCGCCGAGTGACATCCAGAGCGCGGGACTGACCTTGCTTGCCTCTGTCATGTTGCGCGCGCCCAGAGCATCAGTCATCGCTTTGGAATTGGTCGTGCGCGAATGGACGTATTTGAAGCGCTCTACAGGGTCTTCGATATGAGTCCCAAGCTGCGCGATCATGGCGGAAACCTGGTTGCCCATGTCGCCTTTCTCTCCCTTAGATCGGGTCGAGATTGGAGCCATGGCTGTCAGAGTTGTTTTCGGAAGCTCGTCTTTGGCTTCCAAATATTTGCGCATTGCACCGCCCACTATAGTCAGGAAGACATCGTTGACCTTCGCACCTTCGTCCAGGACGCGAATGGCTTTGATGTCTTCCAGTGGGAAGCTTCGCCCTTCCACAACGCGGTGTGGTGACAAGACACGATTAAAGCGTGTCTTAGGCGCGAGCATAGCGCGTTCCACTTTATAGTCTTTGACCGCAAGCCCTTTGATTGCGCGGGCGAGCCCCGGTGCAGCTTTGGCTGCCACCTCCAACTGCTTGAACGGGTTAGTGACGGCATTGAAATAGGACTTGCCTAGCAGCTCGATTGCGCTCGGAACTTTCTCCGGCTTCCAGGTATCTTTGGTTTTTGGGGGCGTCACATCTGGCGTCAGGGTGTGGG
>WTKI01000057.1 GCA_011524425.1 Altererythrobacter sp.
GGCTTAAAGTGATCCTGAATGTTCACCATTTCAATGATTTAATGGAAAATCCCAGTTCACAGATAGCGCGCTATGAAGCGATCTGGAAGCAGCTGGCAGAACGTTATGAGGGCCTACCCCAAAGCGTCTGGTTCGAGGTGCTGAACGAGCCTCACAACAACCTCAAAGGTGCTGAGATGCGGCGGTTGCAAGCGCTTGGACTTCAGACCATTCGCGCGCACAATCCGACCCGCATCGTCATCTTGGGCGGTGAGGAATGGTCGGGGATCAACTCGCTTGGCACCAATCTTTCAAGCGATGACCCTAACATCGTCTACACCTTCCATTACTATGATCCCTTCAGCTTCACTCACCAGCAAGCTCAATGGCTGGGAGATAACATGCCGAAGGGGAAACGCGGTTGGGGCTCGCGCGCTGATCAGGCCGAATTGGCTCGCGCAGTCGAAATCGCCAGCGCATTTCGAACAGCCACAAATCGTCCGGTTTTCCTAGGCGAATTCGGCGTCAATTCGCCGGTCGATAATGATGAACGGGTCAAATGGGCACGGGCCGTGCGCCGCGCGATGGAGGAGGGCGACATCCCGTGGTGCCTTTGGGCCTATGGCAACACTTTTGCGCTCTACAGCGATGAGAGCGGCTGGGATGAAGATATGCTCAAGGCTATCACCGGTGAGGAATCTCAGCCATAATATAGGAATGGCTTCGACCAATCGATGCAATGGGGTCTTCGGGGTTGTCGTGCTCGATATAGAAGCGGTTGACCCCGGCGTATTGCGCTTGAGGCAGAAGCGCCTTGAAGTCGACCAAGCCATCGCCGACCGATGCCATCTCTCCTGAGGCCGTCCTATCCTTGATGTGGACCGCTGAAAAACGGCCAGGCGACCTGTCGAAGACAGTGCCCGCGTCCAAACCAGCATGCGCGATCCAATAAAGGTCAAGTTCCATCGTCACCAATTCCGCATCCGTTTCTTCCAGCAGGATGCCATAGCCTGTCACGCCATCCTGTTCGACGAACTCGAATTCGTGGTTGTGGTAGCCAACCATCATGCCTGCAGCTTTGGCCTCTTCCCCGCGCTTGTTAAGCAATTCGGCAAGAGCCTTGTATTTGTCGGGCGCACGTTCTTCTTCTGGAATCCAGCCAAGATACAGCCGATCCTGACCGAGTGTGCTGGCATCTTCGAGGGTCGATGCGAAGGTTGCGTCATCACGCAGCCACGGAAGTCGCACATGGCCTGAACGGCTAACCAGTCCGAGATCATCCATCATGGCACGAACATCAGCGGCTGAATGATCGAACAAGCCCGCAGTTTCACAATCCCTGATTCCGATTTCTGCCAGTGCCGCGAGCGTGGCTTGGGGGTCGACTTCGAACAGATCTCGGACCGTGTAGAGCTGTGCGCCGATCAAACTGATATAGAATGGATCTTCATCGCTGGCTGTCATGTCTTCGCTAACGACATTGCCGCCGCACCCAGTGATGGCGCCAATAGAGGCCAAAGTTGAGGCCGTCAGGAAAGTCCGACGATCCGATTGGTAATTCATCCGAGTGTTCCTTCTCTCATGAGCTGGCTCGCATAATCGACCGCACGCGCGGTCAGCGCCATGAATGTGAGGGATGGGTTCTGACACGCGACAGAGGCAAAGGCTGAACCGTCGGTGACAAAAACATTGGGCACATCGTGAGACTGGTTGAAGCGGTTGAGCACCGATTCTGCGGGGTCATGGCCCATTCGCGCGCCGCCCATTTCGTGGATGCACATGCCGGGCACTGTTGCGCGTTCGAAGGGTTCAATATCAACCGCACCTGCCGCTTCGAGCATGGCAACCGCATCGCGCTTCATCGCGACACGCATCTTGCGTTCATTCTCACCCCATTGGACGTTGAAGTGCAACTGGGGGATTCCAAATGCATCGCGCTTGCTTGGATGCAAAGTGATGGTGTTGTCAGCGCTGGGCAGATGTTCGCCAAAGCCTTGCAGGCTAATCCACCAATCTCCCGGTTGGTTCAGTTCGGCCTTGAGGCTCTCACCAAAGCCCGATCCGCCCAAAGCGCGTGTCCATGATGATCGTCCAGAATTGCCTTGGTAGCCATAGCCGCGCAGGAATTCGCCCTCGGTCTGGTTGTCGAGATTGGCATATCGTACAAGATAAACGCCATTGGGACGGCGACCCGCGTAATAGCTCTCGTCAAACCCTGTCATGCGCCCGCGCGCGCCGACGCGGTGGTGATGGTCCATGATATACTTGCCGAGCACACCGCTGGAATTGGCAAAGCCGTTCGGAAAGGCTTCTGAGGTTGAATTAAGCATCACCTGCAAAGTTCCTGCGGTGGAAGCGCATAGGAAGATGACCTTGGCGCTGTGCTCTTCACGTTCGCCGGTCTTGCGATTGACCACGCGCACGCCGGTCGCACGCCTGCTATCGGGGTCATAGAGCACTTGCTCGGCGATCCGGTCTGTTAGAAGCGTCATATTACCTGTCCGCTCAGCTGCGGGGAGGGTGGACGAAACGCTTGAGAAATAGGCGCCGTAAGAGCATCCGCGCTCACATTGATTGCGAAACTGGCAATTCGAACGACCCAAATCGAGTTGTTCCTTGGTCGGCGCGGTCAAATGGGCGACGCGACCGATGATCAATTTGCGATCGGGGAACTGGACTTCGATCCCTGTTTTTGCAGCCCGCTCGACACAGGTCATATCCATCGGTGGCTGAAATTCGCTATCGGGCAGTTGCGCTAGGCCTTCATTGGATCCGGAGATGCCGACGAAGCGTTCGACATAGGAATACCATTTCTCAATGTCGGCATAGCGGATCGGCCAGTCGTTGCCGTGGCCATCGGCATTGTTGGCGGCGAAATCGGTGTCGCTCCAGCGGTAGCTTTGGCGCGCCCATAGCAATGATTTTCCCCCAACCTGATCGCCGCGCAGCCACATGAAGGGTGCATCTTCAGCAGTTGAA
>WTKI01000220.1 GCA_011524425.1 Altererythrobacter sp.
GCCATCTCACCAAGAATGTGCGTGCGGCCGGCTTTCGCCTGCTCAAGCGCGGTCTTCATGATTTCCTGCGTGATGCCGGCAACCTTGATGTCCATTTGCATGGTGGTGATACCAGCTTCAGAGCCGGCCACTTTGAAGTCCATGTCACCCAGGTGATCTTCATCACCCAGAATGTCTGACAGAACCGCAAAGCTATCGCCTTCAAGGATCAGACCCATTGCAATGCCGGATACTGGACGCTCGATCGGAACGCCTGCATCCATCATTGAAAGACAGCCGCCGCAAACGGTCGCCATCGAGCTGGAGCCGTTAGACTCCGTGATGTCTGACAGAACGCGGATCGTGTAAGGGAAGTCCTCATGGTCAGGCAGCACAGGGTGCAGCGCGCGCCATGCGAGCTTGCCGTGGCCGGTCTCACGGCGACCCGTAAAGCCAAAGCGGCCCACTTCACCGACTGAATATGGCGGGAAGTTATAGTGCAGCATGAAGTGGTTGTAAGACAGGCCCTCGAGCCCGTCGATCATCTGCTCAGCGTCTTTCGTGCCCAGTGTGGTGGTGCAGATTGCCTGCGTCTCGCCACGCGTAAACAGCGCAGAACCGTGCGTTCGAGGCAGCAAACCGACCATCGCTTCGATAGGGCGAACTTCGTCAAGCTTACGGCCGTCAATGCGGGTGCCATCCTTAAGGATCGAACCGCGCACGATGTCGCTTTCCAGCTTTTTCACGAGCTTGAGCGTGCCGAGATATTCCGCCGGATCGCTTTCTGCCAGATCAGCGAACACTTCACGCGCCTTTTCGCGCGCTGCATTGACTGCGTCCTGACGTGCAGATTTGTCCGTCAGCTTGTAGGCGGCTTCAAGATCAGCGCCGATCGCATCGCGCAGCTTGCCGAGCTTCTCGGACTTGTCTTCAATCGGATCAAGTTCCCAAGGCGTTTTCGCAGCCTGTTCAGCCAGATCAATGATCGCGCCGATAACCTTGCGGCTTTCCTCATGTGCGTACATCACTGCGCCGAGCATTTCTTCCTCGGTCAGTTCTTTCGCTTCAGATTCAACCATCATCACCGCGTCTTGCGTCGCTGCGACGACCAGGTCCAAGCGGCCTTCTTCATCGAGACATGTGTCGAGTGACGGGTTGAGTTCATACTCACCATTGCGGAAGCCAACGCGCGCAGCACCAATCGGGCCCATGAAAGGAACCCCTGAAATGGTCAGCGCAGCAGAAGCGGCAATCATCGCGACGATGTCTGGCTCGGTCTCACCATCATAGGAGAGAACCTGACATATAACGTTGATTTCGTTGTAGAAACCTTCCGGGAATAGCGGACGACACGGACGGTCGATCAAACGCGAAGTCAGCGTTTCTTTCTCCGTTGCGCGACCTTCGCGCTTGAAGAAGCCACCCGGGATACGACCGGCGGCCGAGAATTTTTCCTGATAGTGAACGGTCAGCGGGAAGAAGTCTTGGCCCTCCTTGACGCTCTTGGCGGCGGTCACAGCGCACAGCACCACGGTCTCGCCATAAGTGGCCAGCACAGCGCCGTCTGCCTGACGGGCGATCTGACCTGTTTCGAGGGTGAGGGTTTTTCCGCCCCACTCAATCGATACGGTTTTCTTGTCGAACATGTATTTTCCTTCACGAACCCGCGAGGCCTTATTGCGTCGCGGGGCCTACAATTTCCGGGTGTACCGTCCCGGTCCGGTGTGGGGCCTATATGCCCCAGGCCCCTTCACCGGATTGCGAAGGATAGCCATGAAATTTGCGCGATTTTGTGCCGCGCAGATATGCGAAGCGGCCCAGAACCGGACCGCCTCTCTAAACTCTTACTTACGCAGACCCAGTTTCTGGATCAGGGCGTTGTACCGCTCGACATCTTTCTTCTTGAGATATGCGAGCAGATTGCGGCGCTTGTTGACCATCATCAGAAGGCCGCGGCGCGAATGGTTATCTTTGTGATGACCTTTGAAGTGTTCAGTCAGGTTGCGGATACGCTCTGTAAGGATCGCAACTTGCACTTCAGGACTGCCCGTATCGCCTTTGGCCTGGGCATTGTCCTTGATAATCTCTTGTTTCTTTTCAGCCGTAACTGACATGTATTTTCTCTCTTACTCTGCGACATCGGGTAGGTTGAACCCACGTACGACCTTGGCCGTACCAGCATTGAGTTCCATGAGCGCCACCGGAACATTTTCCAGCATCGCACAATAGAGCCCGTCACTGTTGGGCATTTCCGTAAGTACCCGGCCCTGACGGACCGCCTGCGCGCTTACGGAATCGAGAATTAAGGCCGGGATGTCGTCCAGCCCCGCCTCGAGCGGCAGGAGAAGGTCTTTAAGTGGCGCGCCTCTACCAATTTCGTTGAGTTTGTCCAGCGAAATCGCTTGTTTTTCGAGGAAAGGGCCCGCCTTGGTTCTCTTGAGATAGGTAACGTGGCCGCAGGTTCCAAGGGCGCGAGCGATATCGCGTGCAAGAGAGCGGATGTAAGTGCCTTTGGATACGTGGGCGCGGAGAGTGATTTCTTGCAATGAACCAAGGTCTGTCCGGGCTGAGCCAGTCGAAGTGCGTACGACCAGAGAGAAAATCTCTACCCGCCTTACCTTGATTTCAACCTGCTCCCCTGCCCTTGCCCGTGTATTTCATGGGTTGAAGTGGCTTCATAGAATTGATGAGAGCGTCCGAACGCAGTTTGTAAATAGTGTCTAATGTGTTGGAGATTGTCAGCCTGTAGTTGACAGAGAGCTTTATCCGCGCCTATCCTTCTGCTTGCCAGCATCGCTAAGGCACATGGTACCCGGTCGTAGCATCTGGTGGCATCGTCGTTGAAGGTGGCTAAGGTCGTCTTGGTCGCTACAGCGAGGGAGTAGGATAGTTCCTTCAACATCAGTGCGTCATCCATCTGGCGATGAGGGCGGCTGCCCCACTGACTATTGTTTAGACTTTGTTGAGTCTC
>WTKI01000085.1 GCA_011524425.1 Altererythrobacter sp.
TGCATCAACAGCGACCGCAGCAAGCGCGATCGAAAGAGCGACAAATGTAATGGCGAGCCATTTAGTGGAGCGGGTCAGGAAATCCGCAGCCCCTCGTGCGCCCATGACACCTCCAGGACTGCCGCCAATGCCAAGGCCGCCGCCTTCGGAACGTTGCATGAGGATCACGCCCACGAGCGCAGCCGCAACGAGCGCTTGAACGACAGTCAGGAAAAGAAAGAGCGACATGGTAATATGCCCGATAAAGCTGAATTCGACGAAACACCGGCGATGTAAGCGCGGAAACCCATCACGACAAGGCTTAAACGCCGAGCCGTGCGGGTTATTCTGCTACTTCTGCGGCTGCTAGGGCTATACCCATGAAACTGTCTGCAGAAAGGCTGGCACCGCCAACAAGTGCGCCATCAACGTCCGGGAGCGCCATGAGCTCTTTTGCGTTTTCAGGCTTCACCGATCCACCATAGAGAATGCGGATCGAAGCACTTGCTTCTTCCCCATACGTTTCAGTCAGCAGACCTCGTATTGTTGCGTGCATTGCTGCGACATCTTCCGGAGTAGCAGTATTGCCGGTTCCGATTGCCCAGATTGGCTCATATGCCACTGTCAACCGCTCGCCTGCGTTGTCGATCTGTGGCAATGATGCACGCAGTTGTGCTGTCACGTATTGCTCAGCTTTTCCTTTGTCGCGAGTCTCTGCCGATTCTCCGCAGCAAATAATGAGATTGAGGCCGGCCTCCAGAGCCGCCTCAGACTTTGCGCGGACTTCGGCGTTGTCCTCGGCATGATTTTCCCGCCGTTCGCTGTGCCCAAGGATGACAAATTTTGCGCCGGCATCGGCAACCATGCTGGCAGAGATATCGCCCGTATGCGCCCCTGCCTCTGCAGTATGGCAGTCTTGCGCACCCACTGCGATCTGTTCCACTTCGCGGTGGACAGCGTGTATGAGAGTAAAAGGTGGCGCCACTGCAACTTCCACTTTCATGTAACGTTGTGCTGCACGATCGATAGCACGCGCCTCAGACAGCATGGCCCGCGTTCCATGCATCTTCCAATTGCCTACAATAAAGGGCCGCTCGGCCATAAAGTTCAGTCCTAAGTCTGCTCGATTCACACAAAGAATCGCGAAATTGATGTTTGGCCTATATGGCTACTTTCGATGGGTCCGCTAGACACCTTTCACAATTCAGTCAAAACCCATCGCAGCCTGTTGCGGCTAAGTCGCAGGCCGGATAAAGCGCTGTGCTAACAGACCCTGCTTCAAGCCTGAGCTTAGAGATTTTACGGGCCGGTTGCAGGGATCACTTTTGTCCGGATCATAATGAAACATGCTGACTTTCTTCCGTAATATCTTCAAATCAAAGATCGGCTTGGCCATCACGTTTGGCTTTATCGCATTGATTGCATTGGCATTTGCAAGCAGTGACGTTGCCGGCACTGCTACTTTTGGTGGCGTTGCAGGCGGCGATAGGGCTGCGCTTGTGGGCGACGAGCGGATTGCGACAGCTGAGCTGTCTTCGGCTGCCGGACGCGCGGTTGACCAGATTCGTCAGCAAGATCCAACAATCACCATGCCCGCCTTTATCGCTCAAGACGGACTGGATCAGGTCGTTGACCAACTCGTCGATCGCGCAGCCATAAGCGAGTATGCCAAACTGATGGGCCTTCGCGCCGGGGACAACCTCGTCAATAGCGAGATCATGAGCATTCCTGCTTTCCGGGGTGCAGACGGCAATTTCAGCCAGGATGCCTACGAAGGTGTGCTTGCGCAGCAAAGACTGTCTGACAGTGAAGTGCGTGAAGACTTAGCAACAGGATTGCTGGCAGAACAAATCCTGACGCCCCTCGAAGGGGGAGCTTTCATGCCGGACAAACTCATTCGGCAATATGCATCGCTGCTGCGAGAACGCAGAGCAGGATCGCTGGTTTTGGTGCCGAGCGCTGTATTTGCCCCGACTGAGGATCCTAGCGAAGAGCAATTGCAGACGTTCTATGATGAGAACCGCGAAAGGTATATTCGTCCTGAGCGAAGGATATTGCGTTATGCAACCTTTGGCCCAGACAGTGTAGATGAACGGATCGAACCGTCTGCGGAGGAAATTCAAGCGCGTTACGAGCGTGACGCAGCGATCTATGGCGCGCAGGAGACACGCAGCCTCGCACAATTTATTGTGCCTACTCAGCAAGCAGCAAATGCTATTCGCGAACGGGTCAACAGCGGCACATCATTTGCCGCTGCCGCTCGTGAGGCAAACTTCGCTATTTCTACCAGCGAGCGCGTCACGCAGACCGATCTTGCCTCCACAACCAATGCCGATGTTGCAGCTTCGGCTTTTGCTGCGGCACGCGGTGAAGTTGCAGTCCCAGCGCGAGCTCCCTTGGGTTGGTATGTTATCCAAGTGACTGATATTCAGACGACCGCCGCGCGCAGCCTTGCTCAAGCAACGCCTGCGATCAGCGAACAGCTTCGCACTGAAAAGCGTGCCGCTGCTATTGCGGATTTGTCCGCAGAGATTGAAGAGCGCCTTGATGCTGGAGAAGCTCTGTCGCAGGTTGCCGACGAGCTGGACTTGGAGCTGCGCAGATCGCCTCCGTTGACAGCGGATGGTCAGGTTTTTGGTGCCGCTCGCCAGCAACCGCTTTCACCGATCCTGCGACCAGCAATTGATACAGCCTTCCAGATGGATGAAGAAGAGCCACAATTGGCAGAGGTCGTCCCGGGACAAGCCTATCTCATCTTTGAAGTGACAGACATCACGCCATCCGCGGCCGCACCACTCGATGAAATAAAGGAACAGGTCACGATAACATGGCGCCTTTCAGAGGGTATGGCACAGGCCAGCGAAGCTTCAGATCGAATTCTTGAACGTTTACGCTCTGGCGAAGCCGGTTCTCTGCAAGCAGCATTGTCGGCGGAAGAGAAGCGCTTGCCATCTGCAGAGCAAATCAATCT
>WTKI01000179.1 GCA_011524425.1 Altererythrobacter sp.
TAACCGTTTTGAGTTGGTTATGCTTGCAGCCCATCGTGCGCGCGAAATTTCTTCCGGCTCCCCGATCACTGTGGATCGTGACAACGACAAAAACCCTGTCGTGTCCCTGCGTGAGATTGCGGACGAAACGCAGCAAGCAGATGATCTGCGCGAGCGCATGATCGAAGCGAACCAATCCCAGATTGAGGTTGATGAGCCCGAAGAGGACGCGATGGCGCTTCTTATGGGGGGCGAGGCTGACAAGCCTGCTGAGGACGACATGAGCGAAGAAAAACTTCTTCGGGCGTTGATGGAAGCTCAGGGGCAGCCTTGAACTAAAACCCTGCCTCTAAGGCATGTGGGGCGGCAATGATCGATTCCGACGACCTCGTCGCGCTGGTCCAAAATTACAATCCTAAGACAAACGCTGACTTGATCATGCGTGCCTATGACTACGGCGCTCGCATGCACGAAGGTCAACTCCGGCATTCAGGTGAGCCTTACTTCACGCATCCAGTTGCTGTCGCAGCCATTCTGACCGAGCAACAAATGGATGACGCCACGATCATCACCGCTCTTCTTCACGACACCATCGAAGACACTCGCTCCACCTATTCAGAGGTAGAAAGAGAGTTTGGCGGTGAGATTGCTGATCTGGTTGATGGCGTAACCAAGTTGACCAACCTTCAACTGTCTTCGACAGAGACCAAGCAAGCAGAGAACTTTCGTAAGCTCTTTATGGCAATGTCGAAGGATATGCGCGTCATTCTTGTCAAACTGTCTGACCGTTTACACAACATGCGAACGATCCGGTCGATGCGCGTCGAAAAGCAAACCCAAAAAGCTCGCGAAACAATGGATATTTTTGCTCCTTTAGCCGGGCGAATGGGTATGCAGTGGATGCGGGAGGAGTTGGAAGACTTGGCATTCCGCGTCCTGAATCCCGAAGCGCGAAATTCGATCATTCGCCGTTTCATAACGCTACAGCGCGAAACCGGGGATGTGATCCGTCAGATCACCACCGATATTGACCGCGAGATGGAGAGGGGAGGGATCACAGCAGAGGTTCTGGGTCGCGCCAAGAAGCCTTATTCAATCTGGCGGAAGATGGAGCGCAAGAAAATTGGCTTTTCGCGGCTTTCCGACATCTACGGATTTCGCGTTATCGTGCCGACAGAGGCAGAATGTTACGCCGCCCTAGGCGCGGTTCACCGACGATGGCGCGCGGTTCCAGGTCGGTTCAAAGACTATATCAGCCAGCCAAAATCCAACGGCTACCGCTCACTTCATACGACTGTCTCCGGTCGCGACGGCAAGCAGGTTGAGGTTCAGATTCGCACCAACGAGATGCACGAAGTGGCCGAGGCGGGCGTTGCCGCGCATTGGTCCTACCGGGACGGCGAGCGAGCAGAAAACCCGTTTGCGGTGGATCCCGCAAAATGGATCGCGTCGCTGACAGAGCGATTTGATACCGAAGAAGACCATGACGCTTTTCTCGAGGCTGTGAAGCTTGAGATGTATTCCGATCAGGTCTTCTGTTTCACACCGAAAGGCGAAGTCGTTAAAATGCCGCGCGGGGCAACTCCGCTGGATTTTGCCTACTCTATTCACACGCGCATCGGTGATAGCTGTGTGGGAGCTAAAATCGACGGTATCCGGGTGCCGCTTTGGACCAGACTCCGCAATGGGCAATCCGTTGAGATCATGACAGCCGAAGGGCAGAGGCCTCAAGCGACATGGATCGACATAGTTGCAACGGGCCGTGCCAAGGCGGCGATCAGAAGATCGCTCCGCGAAGAGGATCGGGAACGATTCACAAAACTCGGTCGCGAACTGGCACGAGTGGCATTTGAACACGTTGGCAAACGCATGACTGACAAGGCGTTGAACGCAGCAGCTCGGCAGCTAGGTATCGAAAATGGTGCCGAAGCGCTGGCGCTTATTGGCTCTGCTGAACTTACCGCACGAAAAGTCATCGAGACACTTTATCCTGACCTTCCAAGGGAAACCGGGGACGAAATCGACGTTGGCCGTGCCGTTGTTGGTCTCAATCCAGGCCAGACATTTCGGCGTGCCGCCTGTTGCCAGCCGGTGCCAGGAGAGCGCATCGTCGGCATTAGTTATCGTGGCAAGGGTGTCATGATCCACGGGATCGATTGCGCGGCTTTGGCGGAAGTTGAGGAGGAATCTAGCCGCTGGGTAGACTTGCATTGGCAAGAGGGGCGCCACCCTGCTGTACACAACGTCAGCCTCGATCTAACCATAGCCAACGACTCTGGCGTACTTGGACGCATTTGCACACTTGTCGGTGAGCAAAGATCGAATATTTCAGACTTGGTGTTCGTTGACCGAAAACCGGACTTTTATCGTCTTATTCTTGACGTGGAACTTAGGGATATTGAGCACCTACATACCTTGATGTTGGCGCTAGAGGCAGACTCAGATGTGGCTTCGATCCTCCGGCACAGGGATTTGGAACGTAAACCGTGAAGCAAATGATAGGATAGGCTGTTGGTCTTCAAGCGTCGAACGCCCCGGACCTATTACCAAGCGGTCAGCGAAAGCCTCTATCCAAAGGGCGGCTGGCGCCGCGCTGCCTGGTACGTACTTTACCGACTGCGCCGACTGCCGGACCCCGCCCACAAAATAAGCAGAGGGATCGCTTGTGGGGTATTTGTCTGTTTCACACCGTTTTTTGGACTCCATTTTCTCCTGGCTGCGATTCTCGCCTGGGCCGTGAACGGCAACATGATGGCGGCACTCCTGTCGACGTTTTTTGGTAACCCTCTGACCTTTCCGTTCATTGCAGCCGTTTCGATGGAGCTTGGGTCCTGGATGTTGGGTCACGCCCCGATTCCGTTGCCTGCCCTTGTGGGTGCGTTCTCAGATGCAGCCGTCGATATCTGGCGAAATTTCATGGCAGTTTTTTCAGACGGAACGGCGCGTTGGGGAGGGCTGGCTCGTTTC
>WTKI01000239.1 GCA_011524425.1 Altererythrobacter sp.
ATATAGATCCGGTCATAGTCTTCGCCTGCAACACCGGCACGCTCTGTTGCCGCTTTGACTGCCGTCGCGCCCAGATCTGTCGCAGAAACGTCGGACAAAGCGCCTTGCATGCCGCCCATTGGGGTGCGGGCATAAGAGAGAATGACGACCGGATCATTGGCTGAGAATGCAGACATTTTTGCTTCCTTGAGTGGCTAATCTTTTTAAAATTTGCCGCGTCCTAATGCTGCATTGCGGCATTGGCAATTGGAATGCGTATGCCCATCTTGTGTTAGCAGCTTCTTGTAATGCATCTTGGATTGAGCAAGATGGCACCAAGCCAACTGGTTGTGAGGAGAGAAGAGTGGTGAATGATCGCAGGCTCGATATGGAGCAAGCGCTGAGACGGCAGCGCAGCGCGTTCACGAGCTCCCGACCCGAGCCGATGAGCATGCGCAAGGACCGGATCAAGCGCGCCATAGCTTTGCTCAAAGAAAACGGCGAAGACTTTGCCAAGACGATGTCGGCAGACTTTGGAAGCCGCTCTATGCAGCAGTCCATGCTGACTGATGTCGCTGCTAGTGTGAGCGCAGGCAAAGATGCTCTGAAGAACATGGATGACTGGGCGAAAACCGAAAAACGTAAAGTCCAGTTTCCGCTCGGCCTGATGGGTGCCAAGGCTGAAGTTCGTTATGAACCGAAGGGTGTCATAGGCATATTAAGCCCGTGGAATTTCCCGGTAAACTTGGCGTTTTCGCCCCTCATGCAAATTCTGGCTGCTGGAAACCGGGCGATGATCAAGCCCAGCGAGTTTACAGAGCGTACCAGCTTGTTGATGTCGCAACTGGTAGAGAAATATTTCACGCCTGATGAAGTGACTGTGTTTACCGGCGGTCCTGAAGTCGCCGCGGCTTTTTCTTCGCTTCCTTTCGACCATCTGGTTTTTACAGGTTCAACCGCAACCGGACGGCGAGTGATGGAGGCGGCGGCTGCCAACCTTGTACCTGTGACCTTGGAGCTTGGCGGCAAGTCCCCTGTGTTTATGGGACGGAGCGCGAATTTTGCGAAAGCAGGCGAGCGCATTGCTATGGGCAAAATGATGAATGCCGGCCAAATCTGTTTAGCGCCCGACTATCTGTTCGTTCCTGAAGACAAGGAAAGCGAGGCCATTGAAGGCGTAAGTCAGGGTGTCGCGAACATGTATCCCACTCTGCTGGACAATGATGACTATGCTTCAATCGTATCAGACGGGCATTTCGAGCGCTTGAATGGTCTTGTTGAAGACGCGCGTGAGAAAGGCGCAGAGGTGATCGAAGTCAATCCGGGCGGAGAAGACTTCTCGAATGCAAATGTTCGCAAAATGCCGCTCAACATACTGCGCAATGTCAATGACGATATGAAGGTCATGCAGGAAGAGATTTTTGGCCCGATCCTGCCGGTCATGACCTATCAGGACATTGATCAGGCGGTTGACTATGTGAACGACCATGATCGCCCGTTAGGGCTGTATCATTTCGGTAGTAACAAGAAGGAGCAGCAGCACGTTCTTTCGCACACGATCTCTGGCGGTGTCACGACCAATGATGTGATCTTCCATGTCTCGATGGAGGATTTGCCGTTTGGCGGTGTAGGACCCTCGGGCATGGGCAGCTACCACGCTGTCGAAGGCTTCCGGGAATTCAGCCATGCGCGGGCCGTCTATCACCAATCGAAAATCGATGTTGCCAAGCTAGGAGGCATGAAGCCGCCCTTTGGAAAAGCGTTCGAAAAGACGATCCAAAGCATGATGAAATAGTCCGGCGTCCTTCCATGTTCGATATCGCCGGATGAATCTTCTCCACAATGCAATAGAATCCGCATAATTTGCGCCATTACCGGGCTTGCGCGGTGCAATTCATACGCCTAGAGCGGCGCGGGATTAGCGAAGCTACTTGGACTGAAACTGTGGTCGACCTCAGCCAGTATCTACCGATACTGATATTCATCTTTATCGCTCTTGGGCTTTCATGCCTTTTTGTGTTCTTGCCGATGGGCGTCTCGCGTCTGACAGGCACGCACAATCCGGATGAAGAAAAGCTCAGCGAATATGAGTGCGGATTTCCTGCGTTTGAAGATGCAAGGAGCCAGTTCGATGTGCGCTTCTATCTGGTTGCGATCAGTTTTATCATTTTCGATTTGGAAGCCGCTTTCCTGTTTCCCTGGGCAGTGAGCTTGGATGAAACCCAATGGCTGGGTTGGGGTGCAATGATGGTGTTCCTCACGATTCTAGCGATTGGTCTTGCTTATGAGTGGAAGAAGGGAGCTCTGGACTGGGAATGAATACGGCAATCACCCCTCCAAACGCGCTACCTGATGCTGCTCAGCCAGGCGAAGTTCGCCAGCCAGACGCAGACTATTTCAACGCGCTTCAAACAGAAGTGAATGACAAGGGCTTTCTCGTCACTTCAACCGAGGACCTGTTCAACTGGGCCCGGACAGGCAGCCTCTGGTGGATGACCTTTGGTTTGGCATGCTGTGCGGTGGAGATGATCCACGTCAATATGCCGCGCTATGATATGGAACGCTTTGGCGTGACACCGCGCGCGTCCCCTCGTCAATCTGATGTGATGATTGTGGCTGGCACCCTATGCAACAAGATGGCGCCAGCGCTACGCAAGGTGTACGACCAGATGTCCGATCCGAAATACGTCATTTCGATGGGCAGCTGCGCGAATGGTGGTGGCTATTACCATTACAGCTACAGCGTCGTGCGTGGTTGCGACCGGATTGTTCCCGTCGACATTTACGTGCCGGGTTGTCCTCCGACAGCAGAAGCCTTGCTCTATGGTGTGATGCAATTGCAGCGTAAGATCCGCCGCGAAGGGACGATCGAGCGATGAGCGTCGTGCATTCCGCCCCTAAGATTGCCTCTAACGAAGGCGTGCGTGATGCGCTGGTCGCAGCGCTCGGCGCGGATGT
>WTKI01000283.1 GCA_011524425.1 Altererythrobacter sp.
GGTTAGATGCGAGAGCCTCGCCTATGTATGCTTCAATTTCCAGATTTGATGCCGCTAGCAGCTTGATCGCCTGCTGCAGCTGAGGCGTCATCACCAAACTTTGCGATTGGCGAAGATCCAGTCTTGGTCCGAGCGCCATAGAAAATGCCGTCAGAGCGTAAAGCTCTCTCCGAGATATAGCCGCTTGACGTTTTCGTCCGCGACCAGATCTTGCGGAGTGCCAGCAAACAGCACCTGCCCGCCATAAATAATGCAAGCGCGGTCCACAATGTCGAGCGTCTCGCGCACATTATGATCGGTGATCAAAACGCCAATGCCGCGCTGCTTCAGATCTTTCACCAGATCGCGAATGTCGCTGATCGAAAGCGGATCAATCCCGGCGAAAGGTTCATCCAGCAACATGATTGAAGGTTTTGCTGCAAGCGCGCGTGCAATCTCGCACCTGCGCCGCTCGCCACCTGAGAGCGCCATGGCTGGGCTATCGCGCAATCCTTCAATGTGAAATTCCTCAAGCAAACGCTCCAGCTCGGCGGCGCGTGTATCAGCGTCAGGTTCAACCATCTCAAGAACACAGTTGATGTTCTGCTCGACGGTCATGCCCCGGAAGATACTTGTTTCCTGAGGCAGATATCCAAGGCCCAATATGGCCCGACGATACATCGGAAGGTTTGTCACATCCTCACCGTCCATCAGGATCCGGCCGGAATCCGGTTTCACCAGACCCATGATGGAATAAAAGCATGTCGTCTTGCCGGCCCCGTTCGGGCCTAGCAAACCGAGCACTTCACCTTTGCCAACGGTAAGCGAAATGTCAGTCAGTACAGCGCGCTTGTCATAGCTTTTCGCGATGGAAATAACTTCCAGGCCGCCATTTGGCAGGGGAGCAGTGGCATCAACCGCAGCCGTCGCGAGAGTTTCAACTTCACTCATTGCAGTGTGTTTAGCAGTCTAAACAGCACAGAAAACCCCCATTTCCTTCAATTTGGCAGGATTCCTGCATACGGCCGATTGAAAGGGAGGATTACAGTCTCTCGCGAGGAGGAACGAGGGGGCGGACATCGCCTTTCATGGTTATCAAACTTGCAACAGTGCCTTCTGTCTGGAATAACCCGAGTCGTTAGAGGACAGCTTGGGGAGGCTGTGTGACTGAGAAGCAATATTCTTCGCGCGTGGTGAAGCAGACGCAAACCCATGACGCGCGCCCGCTCAACTGGCGCAAATCAATGAGCGACAATGTTGCTTACGCGTTGCTTGTCTACACTGGCTTGCAGATTTTTGTCACAGTACAGGCTCTTAAAGAGGGCTTCTCTTCCATCCTCCCGTATATCGCACTGATAGTCCTGGTTGCCGGCATTATCCCTGCGTGCCGCTGGTTCGAACGTCGCTGGATGGGCCTTACTGACAGCGAAGCAGCCGACCCGGCCTATCGTTCGGCATTTCGCAGGGACATCTTCTGGCTTTGGATCACAGCGATCAGCCTGCCGCTTATCCTGACAGGCCTTTTCAAAGTACTCGTTAGCTCGCTCTAAAACGCGCAATCCTGCAGTTTGGATTCAGCCTTTGGCGCGCTCGATCGCTTCGAGCACGACTGCGCGTGCCTCGTCGGCATCACCCCAGCTGCCGATCCGCACCCACTTTTCCGCTTCCAGATCTTTGTAGTGCGTGAAGAAGTGTTCGATTTGCTGGAAGATGATCGAAGGCAAATCCTTGGTTTCCCCCACATCGGAGTAATACGGGAAAGTTGTGTCCACTGGCACACAGATCAGCTTTTCATCGCCGCCATGTTCGTCTTCCAGATTGAGAACCCCGATCGGGCGAGAGCGCACAACACAGCCGGCAATAAAGGGGCTGCGCGCGATCACCAGCGCATCAAGCGGATCACCATCGGGTGAAAGTGTGTGCGGAATAAAGCCGTAATTGGCCGGATAGCGCATCGGCGTATGCAGGATGCGGTCGACAAATAGTGCGCCGCTTTCTTTATCGAACTCATACTTCACCGGTTCGCCGCCGGTTGGCACTTCGATAATCACATTCAGGTCTTCGGGCGGATTGGCGCCTGTAGGGATCTTGTCGATACGCATTGGAGGGCTTTCTTTCTGTTGTTTACGGCGCCCCCTCCCAAGGATTGATTGGCCCTTTAGCGGCCAAGCGATATTGCGGCAACCGGAAGTCTCGCCTAATCGCGCTTGCTATGGGAAAGAATTCACCTCAGTCCATTCGCGGGACACAAGATATCTTCGGTGCTGATGCGGAAGCTTTCGCATTCGTGGTCGAGACATTCGAGCGCGTGCGCAAGCTCTACCGCTTTCGCCGGGTTGAAATGCCGGTCTTTGAAAAGACCGAAGTTTTCAGCCGCGCAATTGGCGAGACGACAGATGTCGTTTCGAAAGAAATGTATTCGTTCGAGGATAGGGGCGGTGAGAGCCTGACCTTGCGGCCTGAGTTTACCGCCGGAATTGCGCGCGGCTTTCTTGAGCGCGGCTGGCAGCAGCATGCACCGCTAAAGGTCGCAACGCACGGCCCTTTGTTTCGCTATGAGCGTCCGCAAAAGGGGCGCTATCGCCAGTTCCACCAGATCGATGCCGAGATCATTGGCGCAGCGGAACCGCAGGCCGATGTGGAACTGCTCGCCTTTGCTGACCAGCTTTTGAAAGAGCTCGGTATTGAAGGGGTGACGTTGCACCTCAATACGCTCGGTGATGCTGATAGTCGCGAGAATTGGCGCACAGCACTGGTGGATTACTTCCGCGCGGTGAAGGACGAGCTTTCTGAGGACAGCCAGGAGCGGTTGGAAAAGAACCCGCTGAGGATTTTGGATTCCAAGGATCGCCGCGATCAGGCCTTTGTCGCTGATGCTCCGAAGATCGACGACTTTCTGACCGATGAAGCCAAGGCTTCTTTTGAGAGCGTGACGTCAGGGCTGGATGCGGCGG
>WTKI01000364.1 GCA_011524425.1 Altererythrobacter sp.
CATTAGAGACCCCGCTGCGCTTGGAAGAGCGGTGCTCTTCCATCCATTTCTTGTGGCGCAGTGCTTTGCTGACGATACCATTCACAGTGAAGCCTACGATCACAAGGGCGATGGTGACAAAGGTGAAAATCAAGAGGAGATCGCCGTCCATCAGTTGACGCCTTTCCGGTCACGCAAAGAATTAATTTCGTCAGCAAGATCGTGCGCCCGATCGGTTGCGATCCGCTCAAGCACGCGCACCCGACTTTCCAGATTGTCTGGACTGCCTGCCTTTGGTTCGTCGGCTGCCTTGTGCCGCTTGCGCAGGAAGAACCAAACCGCGCTGCCGACAGCGATGGACGCAATCGCAGCCATTTGGAGTGCATCCATTACAAGCGGGGTGTCTGCTCCAAACATCAATTGATGCCTTTCTCGTCGCGCAGTCGGTCGATCTCGTTGGTGAGCTGATAACCGCTGTCTGTGACAATGCGTTCAACATTGGCGAGCCGATCTTTCATAGAGCCAAGCTCTGCACGCAGCTGCGCGTTCTCTTGCGTGAGCAGTTTTACGCGCTCTTCGGCTTCGGTTGATTTGGGGTAGATTGCCTTGCCCCAGCTATTTTCCAGTGGGTAGCCGTGCTTTACACGGATCCACGTTGTCGCAATCCAGCCGACAGCGATCGCGGCGCATGCTATTCCCATCCCTAAAGAACCAATGAATTCCATCAGGCTGTATCCTTTCTTTTCATGTTGAGTGGGACGCCGCTGTCAGCCTGCGGGGCAGGACGGTCGCGCAGCGCTTCGATTTCCTCGGAGAGCGTGTAGCCCTTGTCTGTCACGATCCGCTCCAACACCGCCATGCGGTCCTGGACATGCTCCAGCTGGTCTTTCAATTCATCGTTCTCGGCGCGCAGTTGCTGGGCCTCGGCAGAATCCTTCTGCTTGGATTTGCCGCCAAATTCATCTTCCAGATCATAGCCATGTTTGGCACGGATCCAGTTGTTGACCAGCCATGCACCATAGCTGACAGCGATGATGGCGATCACAAATTCAGGACTGCCCCAATTCATTATGCGCGCTCCTTACTTTCCATACTGAGCGGCACTCCGCTCCCCTGTTCGTCTACTCTGCGCTCGTCGCGCAGCGCTTCAATTTGTGTGGCTACGTCATAGCCTTTGTCTGTCACGATCCGTTCCAGCACGCGCACGCGATCTTCCAAGGCTTGTACTTGGCTTGCGTACTGAGCGGCTTTTTCCGCGGTTGCGTCAGCAGTCGTTTCGACCTGCAGCTTTGCAATTTTCTCTCTGTGCTTTGTCCAAATCGCAAAGATTGGAATGGAAACCCCGATAATTGGGATCATCAAGGCAAGTGTGCCAGCGTCCATGTTTCAGTCCCTCATTGATCAGTGTTTCAGCGCAGACGTTCAATCTCAGCGGAAAGCCGCGGATTGCTGGTCACGTAATAGTGTTCAACATTGGCCAAGCGCCGGTCGACATCGCGAAAGCGGGCCCGGATTTCACGGGCAGAACGCTGCGGGCTTTGCCGGACGCGCTGCCAGTATTTCTGCTCTTCTACATCCTTGTAGAGATGCGGCGGCTTTTTGTTCAGGATGACGCCAGCGATGAAATAGGCTGGGATCGACCATGCTCCAGTAAAGAAGATTGAAGCAAAAGCGACCAAACGAACCCACTTCACTTGGACGCCGGTATAGTCTGCGACGCCTGAGCAAACGCCCATCAGCTTGGCATTGGCTTTGTCGCGGTAGAGCGTGGTGCGGGGGCTATTCATCGGGCGGCTCCTTTCTTCTCAGCGAGCATTCGGTCGAGCTCGCGCAATTGCTGATTGTCAGTTTCCTGATCGACTTGCAGGCGCTTCATTTCGAAGTCCGGATTGTCGGAAGCGACCAGGCGCTCAACAGTGTCCATGCGCTCGTCCAGGCGGCGGGCGAGCTGATAGAGCTCGTCCAGCAGCACTTCGTCGTCAGTGGTGATCGTGGCTGCAGTCTTCCACTTTGTCATATAGTGAAGGACGAGCCATGGCAGTGCCACGAAAAGAATAAAGATTACTGGGATCCAGTCGCCATCCATCGGTTCAGCCTTTCTTCTCAGCGCCGTCCTTGCCGAGCGCTTTTTTCATCTGTGCAAGTTCATCATCAATCGCATCGGCGCCTTCCAGCGCAGCAATTTCATCTGCCAGGCTCGGCTTGCCGGTCTGGTCAGCAATAGACAGCGCTTCTGCGCGGCCTTCTGCGTAATCCACGCGGCGCTCCATCTGGTCGAAGCGAGCCAGCGCTTCGTCCGTGCGTTCCGTGCTCATCAAAGTGCGAAGCTTGACGCGGTTCTCCGCGCTTTCCAGCCGCGCTGCGATCTGCGTCTGGCGGCTGCGCGCTTCGCGCAAGCGATGCTGCAGCTTTTGAATATCGTCTTCATACGCGCGCAACGCATCGTCCAGAACAGCGATTTCCTGTTTCAGCTGGTCAGCCATGTCAGCTGCCTTCTTGCGCTCAACCAAAGCCGCGCGCGCCAAGTCTTCACGATCCTTTGACAGGGCCAGCTGGGCTTTCTCGCCCCAGTCAGCCTGAAGCTTGTCGAGCTTGACCGTGTGGCGATGCATTTCCTTTTGATCCGCAATCGTCCGGGCTGCACTTGCACGCACTTCCACCAGTGTTTCTTCCATTTCCAGGATGATCATGCGGATCATCTTGGACGGATCATCTGCCTTATCGAGCATGTCGTTGAAATTGGCGGCGATGATATCGCGGGTGCGGCTGAAAATGCCCATAAAGGCTACTCCATCAATTAAACTGTTGCTGCTGCGCTCTTGCGGCTTTTGCGTCGGAGTGGGGCTCTGACGCAAGCGCTCAATTTCTGCATCCAGACGTGACACACGCTTGGTTTCAGAGGCGCTGGCTGAAGAGGGTTGGGCCGGAGCATCGCTGTCGAGACTGGATTCGAC
>WTKI01000108.1 GCA_011524425.1 Altererythrobacter sp.
GCGTCGGATGGCGCTTGAGCAGAGAAAGGGGGGCCTGTTCCCTGTCGCTATCGCTTAACCCGCGCCATGTAGTTGATCGCTTATTAAGCAAAGCGTCGCCAAATTGCGCATTGAACTCTTGCAAAAGATCTGGCGAGAGCGGCGTTTCTCTGACATCCACAAAATCAACAGAATGCCCTGCATTTTCAAGCTCTTGCTTGGCTTTTCGACAGGCATCGCACGCCTTGATGCCATAAAGTTTAGTCAAACGTTGCACCAATATTTTTCCTTGTTTTTTGATTTAACTGCACCATCATTTTACAGGCGACATAGGTATCCTCCGAGATGCGCGCGAATACAAAGGAATATTTCTATGCCTACCGGGACCGTTAAGTGGTTCAACACGACCAAAGGTTATGGGTTCATTGCACCCGATGGAGGGGGCAAGGACATTTTTGTTCACATCTCTGCAGTGGAGAAAGCCGGGCTGACAGGTCTTGCTGACAACCAAAAGATCGAGTTCGAACTGATCGAAGGCCGCGACGGGCGTCAGTCCGCAGGTGATCTAAAGCCACTGTAAAAACGGCGCGCCAATCTTTGGCGTGCAAAAGTTAGAATGGATGAGAACGCCCGACCGCTTTCGCGGTTGGGTCTGAAAAGGTGTTTACTTTAAATGCCTAATTTTTTTTGTCAGAGCGACGGGAGCCGAACGCACGCCCTTGCTTATAAAAGACGTTTTTGTCCGACGCGGACACAGCCAATGTAAGTTGCTGATGGTTTGTAGAGCAGTGTCACGATTTTTGTCTTCAAAACCCAAAGCATCACGGCAGCTACAACGGTTGCCTATTACGTTCGGTATGAAGCGAAAAAGAAGGGCCAGGCTCAATTCTGTTGGGTCACGTGGGAGACGCTGAAGGCAGCTAAAAAAATGCTGCCTTCAAAGAAACTCTGAGACGGGCCAATCTTTTGTGCAAATTAGAGTCCCATTGCCATAAACCGGCGTCCCACGCCAACTTCATAACGATGAATTCTAGCGCAGCGTGAACAGTCAAGGCGGAGCTCGGGTTTAAGGGACAGCCCTATCGTTCTAATTGAGAGGAGTTCGAATTGATCTATCAGTTCATCTTAAACTGATCATTCAAGAGTTTCTGGCAAAATCCACTCCAAACACTTGGAGAATTGTCATGGAAACACCAACTCGCCGTCACATGCTTGCTGGACTTATCGCCTCGGCTGTCATGCCATGCCCCGCTTTTGCAAAACCAACACCAGTTCGACTTGGGGGCACTGGCGCGGCGCTTGGTGGTTTGGAGCTCCTAAAAGATTCCTTCGGCACCCAATTTCCGGAAACACCTATCGAGATCCTGCCGAGCCTCGGAAGTGGTGGCGGTATCCGGGCTCTGTCTGAACAGGCGATTGACGTGGCCTTCAGCGCCCGCCCGCTTAAGGATAAGGAAGCGGCTCTCGGACTGTCTGCGCAAATCTATGCGAAAACGCCTCTTGCCCTGATCGCAAACCGCGACGTGCCAATCAACAGCTTGTCCAAAAACGATTTAGTGAAACTGTATGACGGCACAGTCACAACTTGGGACAATGGATTGCAGGCGCGCGTCATAACACGGCCCCCTTCGGAAACTGATGTCGTCCTGGTGAAAGCCATGTCGCCCGAGATGGCGGCGGCTGTTGACACACTTATGCAACGGCCCGGCTTGTTGGTCGCCCGTAACGACCAGCAAAATGTCGACATGGTCGAAAATACGCCGGGGTCTATCGGGGTTGCAACTTTGGCACAAATCCATTCCGAGCGGCGACCAGTCAAAATCCTCGCCTTGGACGGTGTGAAGCCTCAAGCAACGCTTGCGAGCAATGCGGACAACAGTTTCATCAAAACATTTTCATTCGTGACGCGCGCCGATCTTTCGAAGGACGCGGGCACATTTCTAGCCTTCCTGCAATCCAAGCCCGGACAAGAAATCCTGGCTGCATCAGGGCATTTTCCAGTCTCAACAAGCTGAGACGACAATGCGTGCTGCTCAACCGCAAATTGTTTCGAAGACCAACTATGTTTGGGTTTCCGCAGCATTTGCGGCATGCTGCGCATTGGTGCTCAGTGTGGCACCTCCTGGTGTCTACTACTACCTCAGCCTCAATCGCGCGGTGGGCGAAGTAAAAACTGCGGCGTCGTTCCTGTCGAATGACGCCTCGCAAATCATTAGCCTTAATCCGACGATCTGGCGCTATCAGGAAGACCGCCTGATGGATGTCCTGACTGGCCCCAAATGGTCCCACAGCTTGGAACGACGAAGAGTTCTTGACGCTACGGGTCAGGTCATTGCCGAATACACAGCACCCGACTTCAATTTATCTGATGCGCATGTCTCGGAAAGTCACAACATTTTTGATTCTGGCGCGGTTGTCGGATCGATTGTCATTCATCGGTCAATCGTCGAGTTACGCAGGAATGCCAAGCTGCTATTCTTTCTAACAACAGTTCTCGGCGGCCTGTTATTCGCCACAACACACCGTATTCCCCTGCACCTTCTTCAACGCGAAATCAATCGCGCGTCTTTTCTTGCAAGCCATGACACACTCACTGGTTTGCCAAACCGATCTTTGTTTAAGGAAGCTTTGGAAAACACATGTGCCCATGTGGGTGGATCGGGCCGGCAAGCGGCGCTTATATTGATCGATTTGGACCACTTTAAGGAGGTGAACGACACGTTCGGCCACGCCGCAGGCGATGCGCTTTTGCGGCAAGCTTGTAAGCGCATGTCAAAAGCTTTGCCGGAAGACGCAGTGCTCTCACGCCTTGGCGGTGATGAGTTCGGGGTGATTTTGCCACCACGAGAGACTTCCAAAGACGCCACAGCAATCGCCGACGTCATTATACATGAGATTTCAAAGGATTACAGAATCGACAGCAAAACCACGTCAATCGGCGCCAGCATTGGTAT
>WTKI01000192.1 GCA_011524425.1 Altererythrobacter sp.
GTGCGGCAGCAGGCTGGCGGTGCGGCCTCGCGCATCGGCGGAATTTTCTATGATGGTTCTTACATTTCGCAGGGCGCAGGAGTCGTGCAATTCATCGATGTAGAGCGCGTTGAAGTCATCAAGGGGCCTCAAGTCGCCCATTTCGCGCGGAACACATTTTCTGGTGCGGTCAATTTCCTACCGAAGCTACCAGGTGATGATTTAGAGGTGAGCGGTCAACTAGAGCTCAGCTCGGGTTTTAGCAGTGGAGAACAAGCAAGCTATCGTGGCGTTGCGGCGATTGGAGGCCCGATCACTGACAGCATTGGGGTGCGCATTGCCACATCTTACGAGCGAAGGGGTGCTGACTACGAATATCTTAATGGCGATCCGAATGGACAAGAGGATAACTTCTCGATTTTTGGAACCTCAGTTTTCGATGTCACCGATAATTTCCAGGTCAAAGCCACAGGCTTTTTCGCGGACTCGAAAGATACGACAAATGCGCAACGCGTAATTGCAACGACAGCGCCCGGCGAGTGCAATCTCGTTTTTAACGGGGCTACGCTGAACGGTATCACTGGAGTGGAAACACCGTTTACCACAGACCTTAGCAACAGCACGATCACCACATTCTGCGGCAGAATTCCGGATGCCTCCGGTGCGACGCAAACCGCTTCGGGCGAGCCAACCGGCTTCTTCAATTTTTTGCCAGCTGAAATTTTGCCCTTCGTCGACGAGCTGCCTGACGGTTTAGGCAATCTCTATCGTGTTTGGCGCGGCAACCTTAGTTTCGATTACGAGACTGCCGGTGGGCACAGTATTAAACTCATGGCATCGCGAGGGGTTTCAAAGCTCGCAGGTTTGCAGGACTTCAACTACGGGTTGTTCTTCACAAACACTGTCGCTTTAGCGAACCGCACCCAAGACACATTTGCTGAGGCGCGTTTCGCCTCAAATCAGGACAAGCGCCTAAGATTTGAAGTCGGCGCGAATTATTACAAACAAGAATTTCGCAACGGTAACCCGTTTGTTCCCGCTGATTTTCAAGACAATAAGGCAATCGGTTTATTCGGCACTGTCGACTTTGACATAAGCGACGAATTGACGTTTTCCTTTGAGGGGCGCTGGGTAGACGACACTCAGAGCATCCTGAACGCCGCTGAGGCTGTCATCGACGAAAACTCGTATCAAGATTTCATGCCTCGGGCGATCCTGTCTTACTCACCCAACTCCGATCTCAATATCTACGCAAGTTGGTCGCAGAATTCTTTGAACTCAATCATCACCAACGTGGATGCCGTGCTAGCCGTTCTTCCGGATGCCATTCCAAATCCACAGGATTTCGGGAATTTCACCGGTATTCAGCAGCTCACAGCCTATGAAATCGGTATCAAGCAACAGCTTACTGATTGGCTGAATTACAGCATCGCCGCCTATTATATGGAGTGGGAGAACCAACCCTTTAGCAACGTCTTCACCGGTGCCGATACCTTAGGAAACCCGATCGTTGTTTCCGCGAATCTTGACGGCGAATCTGAATATACCGGTGTGGATTTTGAGTTCACTCTAACCCCAACTACCGAACTGCAGATCTTCGGTAGCGTTGCTTGGGTCGATGCGAACATAAAACAACTGGGTGCAGCTGGCAGCGTTTCACGACTCGTCCTCTGCCCGAGCGCGTTCACCAGCACGGTGCCTTGTAACGCCTTTGCTGATGCTGGGGTCAATACCCTTTCTGGTGCCGGCAACCGGCCAAGCAATATTTCCAAATGGTCTGGCGCAGTTGGTGCCAGTTATTCAATACCAATCCCCTCAGGTGACCTATACGTTCGGGGTGATGCGCTTTACCAAGGCAGTCGTTTCGTAGACAATTTCGCCTACAATGAGATCGGTTCTAATTGGAGAGTTAATTTGAGAGCAGGGGGAGATATCTCCGACAATCTACGTATTGAGGCCTTTGTCGAAAACCTGTTCCAAGATGATACCTTGCAAAACGCAGGAGCAACTGGGGCAAGCTTCTTTGCCCCCAATGGAGGAGGCTTCACCGCGGCGTTCACCAGTTTGCCCGATAGGCGAGAGATCGGACTGAGAATTTTTGCAGACTTCTAACAATAGCCAGTCAAATGAAGGCGGCTTGCACATGCTGCAGGCCACCCCAAATTTCTCGACTTCTGGTTCCAAACCTCTGGTAATTCGTCATAACTGGCAAGCAATTGGTCTTTCGAGTTTTCAAATGTGTGAGCGGATCAGACATTACTAAGTATTCGACAGAATCATCGGTCTCCACGCAGTCGCGACCTGTCGGCTGCGCCGTGCGAACCAAGTGGCTGCGCCTGCTAACCCTAGCATTCAGCACAGCGTTGCTATTTGGAACAGAATTCGCTCAGGTCAAAGCAAACTCTGAGAATGAGAATTCGGCAGACTCAGCGGCAACGCCGCAGGAATGGGCAAATGCTTTTGCGGCAGCGACACAAGCCTTGGAAGTGAGGAAGATTGTTGCATTGGCAAGTAATCGCACCACTGTCTTCTTTGATGATGGCAGGGCGCAACGCACAGCCAACAACACACAGCACAAGAAAGAGCTGGATGAGTTCTACAGCCGCTTCAAAGCCGAAGGTAAGAATATAGCCGCCGTCGATTACAGCATTAACCAGCTTTCAAACAAGTTCGCACTAGTCCGCTTCACATGGGAAGTGACACAAAGTGAACAGGGGAAGTTACCGTCGCGAATGAACTCGTCCTACCTTCTCCGCTCAGAAGCGTCAGGATGGCGTTTCGTCGGAGTAATAGAACATGGCGCTCCTGAAGGTCCTTGAGCAGTTCTGTCAGTCTAATTCGAACTCGCTTGCTCGAAATAGATCACTTGCATCGCTTTGACCGTGCTGGCGGACCGAATTAGAGTCGGTTTCAGATCGTCTGTTCTCGCCTGCGGACCAATCCAAA
>WTKI01000186.1 GCA_011524425.1 Altererythrobacter sp.
GAGACAGGTTGAACAGCGCCAGCCTCTATGATATCTTGTCAAATGAGACAAACGCATAATCGTGGGAGAAGAATATGCGCCGGGGAGGAATCAAACCCGCGTCCAGCTCTAAAGTCATTGCTTCGTTGGGCGCGATATCGGTAAGTCTGGCGGCCGCTGTGCCAGTATACGCACAGTCGGCAGAGGACGGCGGGGATACCGAGCAATCTCAAGAAAGCGAGATCGTTGTCACCGGTTCATTCATTAAGCGTGACGCTGCCGATTCGTCCTTGCCAATAGCTGTTCTCGATCGCGGCGAGCTTGAAAGTATCGGGATTATAAACGCGGTCGATTATGTGAAATCGGCAACAATCAACACCGGTAGTGAGTTCAACGCCGATATTTTCAGTCAGGGCGGAAGCACAGGGACCGCGCAATACAATCTGCGCGGCCTTGGCCTGGGTTCAACCCTGGTTCTCGTTAATGGCCGCAGGGCGGTTCTGTCCGGGGTGACAGCCAACAACGCCCTTCAGTTTATCGACATCAATACCCTGATGCCGCAAATTGCGATCGAACGGGTCGAAATCCTCAAGGAGGGTGCGTCCAGTCTCTACGGTTCAGATGCTGTCGCCGGCGTGGTGAACAATATCACGCGAGACGATTTCGTGGGCGGGGAGGTTTTCTTCGACTATCGCGACGGTCAGGGGAGTCAACGCAATATTCAAGTGGATGCGATTGCAGGATTTGAGCTCGGCGCAAATACCAACCTGGTATTAAGCGCGAGCTATGTCGATCAATCGCGCCTGCTTGCAAGCGATCGCCCGTTTGCAGAGGTCTCTTCGGGTGTTGGCAGTCCGGGAGCCTTCTTCCCGCTTGCGGCGAGTGGTGCGCCGGTAGGCGGTCCTCAGTCTGATCCATTGTGTGGTGTTGTGGCGGGCACGCCGTCTTCATTTCCGGGCGGCCCGGGTGTCTGTAACTTTGATTTGGCTCCGTTCACCGATCTGGTATCCGACGACGAACGTTTTCTCGCAATGGCAACCCTGCGGCATGAGCTGGCATCGGGCACGGAACTGTTCCTTGACGTGAACTACAGTCATCGCCGCACATTCAGAACGGGCGCACCAAGTTTTCCGGGCCTACGGCCGCTATTTGTGCCGCTCGATCATCCGAGAATTGGCGATGCGCCGGTCTTTGCCGTTCCTTCGCCGCCGCTTGCACAATTGCGCTTCTTTGGGCGTCCGCTTGGCTTTGGGTTTGATCCAGTCAATAGCGTCTTCGAAGATGATCTGTTCCGTATTTCCGGCGGAGTTAAAGGCGATTTCAGCGACAATTGGAGCTATGATTTCGCCTTGACCTATGGGGTCAATGACGGATTTGAGTCCACCCGAAACGACGTCTTGTTCCAGGAGTTGCAGGACGCCATCACATCGGGGGCATTCAACCCCTTTGCCACCGCGCTGGATGGCACGGCCCCGAACAGCCAAGCTGTGATCGACAGCTTCCGGGCAGATGCGGACACAGATACAAAATCGAGGCTGTTTGTCGCCGAGGGTTTGGTTTCCGGTGATGTGTTTGAGATGGGCGGCGGTTCTGCCGGTGTCGCGATTGGCGCGCAATATCGCAGGACCAGCCGCGTCTTCGATCCTAACGACCTAGCCAACGCGGAACGCTTTTATTTCATTATCGGTGCCGCGGATTCGGCTGGTAGCCAGGAAGCTTATGCGGTCTTTGCGGAGGCTCTCTTCCCGTTTACGGATTGGCTCGAAGTGCAAACAGCGCTGCGGTATGAAGAATATGATACCGCTTCGGTCGGTGGCAGCCTCGATCCGAAAATTTCGGTTCTGATCCGTCCCAATGAAGCGATCTCGCTAAGAGGCTCGTTCTCGACAGCTTTCCGCGCCCCGCAGATTCCTCAGTTGAACGAGCAAACCATTTCAACCGGCGGTGTGTTCGATCCGATTGCAGGCCAGGTTCTATTCCCGCCTGTGCGTTCGGTAGGCAATCCGAACCTGCTTCCTGAGGAAGCAAACACCTACAATCTGGGTGCTACATTCAAACCCCTCTCAGGACTGAGCTTTGAAGTCGACTACTGGCGTTTCGAGTATGATAATTTGATCACTGCGGAAAACCCAACCGCCGTGGTCATTGCTGATCCGTTTGGCCCGCAAGTTTTGCGTTCCGCTGGAAATGTCCTGCAGGAAGTTACGGTCAACCTGATTAACGCGCCAAGTCTAGAGACTGACGGGTTGGACTTCGCGTTGCGCTACGAGACAAGCCTCGGTGACAGCAGCGACACGATCGGCTTGTACGCAACGGCGACACATATCCTCAATTATGATCTGGTTGCTGCGGCAGGACAAGCTTCCCAAGATCTGGCTGGATTCCGCAATTTCGGCAATATCGGCACCGCAACGCCGCGCTGGCGGGCCAATGCGACCGGTTTTCTCAATGTTTCTGGCCAAAACCTGTCTATAACGGGTCGCTATATCGACTCGTTTACGAACGACACTGGCACCAATCCCGGTGAAACGATTGACGACTGGTTCACAGTCGACGCCCAGCTCACCCTTGACCTGCAAGAGCTGGGTATGAGCAAAGGTGGAATTCGCCCAACGCTGGCAATTGGCGCAATCAATATTTTCAATGAAGACCCACCATTTGCCGATACGGCCAACGCCTTCAACATTGCGACAAAGGTCCATGATCCGCGCGGTCGTATATTATATGTGAGGGCTGGTATCGCATTCTAAGGAAGAGGCGCTTCCAGCACACGAGCTCGCTCGAGAAAATACGTCGGGGTGGATGCCCGCTTTCACCTCCAAGTCCGGACACTGAGCGATGGCGGGACGTGGGCCGAAAGTTGACAGTCTGCTTTTGACTGATCGCAGCTGAATAGCTGCCATT
>WTKI01000295.1 GCA_011524425.1 Altererythrobacter sp.
TCCGCCGATCCCTTACGAGGAAGACACAGAGGATTTTCACGCGCGGTTTCGCGCGGCCTGCATGGCGCACAATCCGACCTATTACGAAAAGTTCAAAAAGTGGGCGGATGACTATTTCTATATCCCGCACCGCGAAGTGCATCGCGGCGTCGGCGGCATATTCTACGATCATCTAGAATGCGAAGATGAAGCCGCTTTCGAGCGCAATTTTGCGTTTACGCAGGATGTCGGAAAGGCGTTTCTGGACATCTACCCGCAGCTTGTGCGGCGCCGGATGAACAGCGAATTCTCAGATGCTGACGTTGCGACACAGCTTGAGTATCGCGGGCGCTATGCCGAGTTCAATCTGGTCTATGATCGCGGGACACTTTTCGGGCTCAAAACTGGCGGCAATATCGATGCGATCCTGATGAGCCTGCCGCCCAGAGCGACGTGGTCTTAGCTGTCTTTAGCTAGTCCCCGCTGTCGCTAGTCTCGTCTTCCGGCGCATAGACCCGTACCCAATCGACCAGCATGGCAATCTGCCCTGATTTGACCTTCTCGACAGTCTCTTGCGGAACTCCGTGGTATGGCTCATCTACGACATTGTTTTTATAGGGATAGGCGCCGCCCATTGCGAAGTTCAGGATCAGATATTTGGGATTGTCGAAACGCCATTTGCCATTTTGCTCCACCATCTTGCGCGTAGCGCGATAGGTCAGCACGCCATCAATCTCGAATTCAATGGCATCCTCAGTCCATTCGACCGAATAGGTTCGCCATGTAGCGGCGCCTGCTCCATCATTGAAATAGTACCTGTCTACAAAAGGCGTATTGTCGCCGGAATAGCCAGGCCCATGCAGAGCAACAGCAGTCCAGTCTTTCTCGCCGACATATTCCATAATGTCGATCTCGCCAGTGTCCGGCCATTTGCCATTGCCAAGCAACCAGAAGGCAGGCCAGACGCCAACCGCATCAGGCAGCAATATGCGCGCTTCCGCCCGCCCATAGGTGAAGTCGAACTTTCCCTTGCTTTCGATCCGTCCCGATACAAAGTCCGCACTGCGTTCTTCCAGCGTGTCTATGCCAGGCTGATAGACAGGACGCAGCATCAGCACTCCGCCTTCAGCGCCCTCGATACCTTCGAGTATGCTGATCACTGCCGGATCATCGATATAGGCTTGCTCTTCTTTGTTGACCCAGAAATCGGGTCCTATGGTAACCCAATTTTCTCGGTCCAGTTCACTCGCGCTGAATTCATCAGCAAATATCAAGCGACGTTCGTCCACCGGCTCTTGGGCAAAACTAGGAAATGCTAGAAAGCCGATCAAGAGCGAGCCTAAGCCATTGAATATTAATCTGCACATATCAGAGATCAACTATGCCCACCAACTTTGAGAACGTTCTCATAATGGGCCGGAGAGGCATTGTCTATAAAAGGATATCCGCTTTCTGCACTTGGTTTTGACCAAATCCATTTGGCCACTGTTTGTCTCTAAGCCG
The DNA here is from genome assembly GCA_011524425.1 of Altererythrobacter sp. Lineage (GTDB taxonomy): Bacteria > Pseudomonadota > Alphaproteobacteria > Sphingomonadales > Sphingomonadaceae > Erythrobacter. The sequence goes on from WTKI01000295.1 coordinate 1,483, forward strand.
CATTTGACCTGTCGATCGGCAGCCAGCGTTCCATCGCATCACAGAATGTTTCGAAACATAGCGGCTTTGCAAGATGCTCTTGCATTCCGGCTTCCTTGCTTGCCAGGACGTCCTCTGCAAAAGCGTTGGCTGTAAGCGCCAGAATTGGCAGGTTCTTTGCGTCGAAGCCGGCTTCTCGAATAAGGCGGGTCGCTGCGCAGCCATCCAAAAGTGGCATTTGCATGTCCATAAGGACCAAGCTGTAAGGGCGCCCATCATCGCTTGCACGTCGCACCATCGCAACGGCTTCTACGCCATCACAAGCCAAATGCAGCTCCAACCCCAGGCGTTTTGCCATTTCCGCAACGAGCTCGCGGTTTATGTCAAAGTCCTCTGCAAGCAATATGGGACCACTTGACATTGTCATTGTCGCCGAGTTCTGGTGTCTCTCGGTTTCCTCATTCTCAATTAATCTAACACCAGCGCTGATCAGCGGCAGTCTTACTATGAAACGGCTCCCGATACTGATCTCGCTTTCAACTGATATTGTGCCGCCCATTAGTTCGGCCAATTGGCGGCATATTGGCAACCCCAATCCTGTACCGCCTCGACCATGGACGTCAGCGGGGTCAACCATGGAGAAGGCATCAAAAATGCTCTCAAGGAGAATTGTCTCAATTCCGATGCCATTGTCGCTGACTGCGATTTCCAAACGTCCTTCGGACTCTCTTGCGCTTAGCGCGATGCGGCCCCGGTCAGTAAAGCGGACTGCGTTTGTCAGTAAATTGCTGATAATCTGACGCAGTCGAATGGGATCTATAATGAGGTTCGTTGGCAATCCTTGATCGATCTCGCACACAAGTTGGAGGGCTTTTTCGCGTGCCATTGGTTCAGCGAGGCGAGTAGCAGAACGTATTAGTTTGCTCAGATTTGTAGGTTTAGGGAAAACCTGCATACGCCCGGCTTCAATCTTGGAAAGATCAAGGATGTCATTCAGGATGGTCTGAAGGTTGCGGCCTGACTCGGCGATTAAAGAAGCATGGCGCTGTTGCAACGGAGTGAGATTAGAGCACATCAGCAGATCAATGAAGCCAAGAACGCCGTTCATTGGATTACGGATTTCATGGCTCATCTTTGCCAGAAATGCACTTTTCGCCTCAGCCATTGCCCTTGCTTCATCGCGCGCATCGCGCAAGTCGCATTGCATGGCTTCTTCTGGTGTGCGGTCTGCGAGAACGCCGAACAGAGCTAACGGACGATCTTCTTTCCCATATTCTAACCTTGCCACAGTTTCGACATATCTGATGGCGCCATCATTGCGCAAAATCCGAGCCCGAAAGGTAAATGGTTCGCCTGTTGTCCTTGCGCCTTCAACTGCGTCAGCGACGATTGACCTGTCTTCGGGATGATAA
>WTKI01000398.1 GCA_011524425.1 Altererythrobacter sp.
CGTAAATCTTGTCAAACTGCTGCACCGCACGGCTCAGCATTTGCGGCAATTCCTCGGGATTTTCAGCGACCATAGTGAAACCGCTCAGCATTTCGCTATCAGGGCCAAAACGCGCGGTGAATTCTCCTCTGATCGGCCCGCCTGGCCATTCATGCTCGAGCTTTGCGACAGGCACCAGCACATTGGCTGCACCGAATTGATCGAGAATGGCGCTCCACCAGGCGCGGCTCCGACGCTGGACCTGACCGTAGTTGAGCAAAAGCGAGTCTCCGCCGACGCCTGCCGGACGCACGTAATCGACCCGGCTACCACCTGCTTGAAATTCAGCCCAAGCCCGCTGCCACGGATTGCGCACTTCATAGACAGTGTGCGCTCCTCCGCTAACACTGACGGGCAATAGTAGCATAGGCGCTGAACCGCGCGCGCGCTGCCCACCGCCCAGATAAGGTGCCGCCCTCGATCTATCGAAAATCACTCCTAGAGTCGCAATATAGCGCCTTAGCCCGATCCGCTCCTCTTCGATGACAACCGCAGAAACCAAGCCAGACAACTGATTGTCAGAAATTGGCGGTCCATCCAGCCGGCTCCATGCCTCGCGCTGGACGCTGCGCCATGCTTTTTCGCGCGCTTCAGCGCTGCTCGCGCCGCGCACATCCACTTCAATGCCGCGAACCTCGATATCGCTGCTGCTTGCGACCGGCGCTATCCCGCGATCACCTGAAACCTGCGCCATGACCGCCAAGCCAACAGCAAGCAGCGCCAGCACCAATAGTGCTCCGCTCAGGCGAAGCGCGCCTGAATGGAGGCGATATGGAATCAAGCGCGGAAGAGTGTGCGATATAGACATCGGGGAAAACCGGCGCTCTTTTGCCTAATGCTGAGTGGAATTCCAAGCGCGAAAGGCTAAAGACCCACGAATAATGTCTACCAACACACCGCCTCCTGAAAGCTACACCTATGAAAGCGCCGGCGTATCCATTGATGCCGGTAACGCTCTTGTCAAAGCGATTGGTCCGCTGGTCAAGGCAACCATGCGTCCCGGCGCAGACGGCGAAATCGGCGGATTTGGCGGGTTTTTCGACCCTAAAGCAGCCGGATACAAAGACCCTCTTCTGGTCGCTGGCAATGACGGGGTTGGCACAAAGCTCAAGCTGGCGATTGACCATGACAAGCATGACCAGGTGGGGATCGATCTGGTCGCTATGTGCGTCAATGATTTGATCGTACAAGGGGCAGAGCCGCTCTTGTTTCTGGACTATTTCGCAACTGGCAAGCTGGAAAACGGGATAGCTGAGCGGGTCATTGCAGGCATCGCTCAAGGCTGCACGCAAGCCGGATGCGCTTTGATTGGCGGCGAAACCGCTGAAATGCCCGGCATGTATGCAGATGGCGACTATGATCTCGCCGGGTTTTGTGTGGGTGCAGTTGAACGCGGCGAACAGCTGACCGGAGAGAAAGTCGCGCCCGGCCACGCTCTGATCGGCCTTGCATCCTCCGGCGTACATTCCAACGGATATTCGCTGGTGCGTCGCCTTGCAGAAGACAAGGGATGGCGATTGAACCGTCCTGCTTTGTTTGACCCTGACAAGCTGCTGATCGATGCGCTGATAGAGCCGACCAAAATCTATGTGAAGAGTTTGCTCCCGCTGGTACGCGAAGGGTTGATTGACGGCCTAGCGCATATCACCGGAGGGGGCTTGCTTGAGAACATCCCGAGGGTTCTTCCAGAAGGCGCGCATGCCCATGTGAATGCCGATTTGTGGGATCAGCCGCGCTTGATGGCCTTCCTTCAGGCACAGGGAAATATTGAGCCGGGCGAGATGGCGCGCACTTTCAACTGCGGTGTGGGCATGGTGCTCGCCATAGCGACAGAGAAGGTGCCTGCGGTGACAGAGCGCCTCCTGGAAGCAGGAGAGACCGTCGTACAGGTGGGCGAAATCGTGGCTGGAGAGCGCGGCTGCACGGTGCGCGGTTCGCAAGGCCGCTGGGGCGCCAAGGAAGACTGGGAGGCGACTCACATTGCCTGACCACAAGGCAAAAGTCGCAATCTTCATTTCCGGTGGCGGCACCAATATGGCCGCGCTGCTATTTGCCAGCCGTTTGGACAATGCGCCCTACGAAGTTGTCCTTGTCGCAAGCAACAAGCCAGAGGCAACCGGCCTTATCCTTGCTCAGGCAGAAGGCATTCCAACCTTTGCGCACTCTCACAAAGGGTTGAGCCGCGAAGAGCACGACGCGATTATGGAGCAAGCCGCTAAAGACGCTGGTGCTGAATATATCGTGTTGGCGGGATATATGCGGATTTTGTCCGACAGCTTTGTCGAGCGCTGGCAAGGCAAGATGCTCAACATCCATCCTTCGCTGCTTCCTAAATACAAAGGGTTGGACACCCATGCCCGTGCAATCGAAGCCGGGGACAGTCATGGTGGAGCGAGCGTCCATCTGGTGACGCCGGAGCTCGATGCAGGCGAAGTGCTCGGTCAGATTAAAGTCGCGATCCGGCAAGAAGATACGGCAGAAACGCTGGCAGAGCGTGTTAAAGTTGCTGAGCACCAACTGTATCCGCGCATCGTGGCGGATTATGTGTCGCGCGGGAATGATCCGGATTTTTTGCTCGCTCAAGTCCAGAAACGCGCATTGGAGCTGCCTGAAGCAGAGGAACGAGCCAGCCACGGCGCACCGGGATGGCGCACAGCAGGTAAATCGGGCAAATACTTCGCCTATTTCAGCGACCGGCATCACGGCGAGGAAGCCATCGCATTGCTGGTCAAAACCAGCGGCTCGGACGAACAATCCGCTTTGATCGAGAGTGATCCTGCGCGCTTTTACAAGCCTGCCTATTACGGCGCGAGCGG
>WTKI01000230.1 GCA_011524425.1 Altererythrobacter sp.
AGCCGGGGTGTTGTGGGCAGGTTATGGTCGGGCACCGCGAGGGTCAGTTCCGGCCGGCGGACCTTGCGGCCAGTCATCCGCAACGATTCAAATGCCTGCGGGCTAGTCACTTCGTGGACCAGATGCCGGTCGATATAAAGGATGCTAGTGCCATCATCGCGCAACTCGACTTCATGCGCGTCCCAGATTTTGTCATACAGTGTACGAGGCGATGCGGTCATTGGGGGTATTCCTATATTGTCGAAGGGCCGATTAGCTGCCATTCAGCAACACATGCAAGCCATGCCGCGTCGCCTGACGAACAAACATGGAATTTTCACCTAATTGCGAGTAGCAAGGACGCCATGTCATCTGAAACATTCTCATTCCCTATCCGTGTTCTTCCCGAGGATATCGATTTTATGGGGCATGTGAACAACGCAAGATATCTTAACTGGGTCCAAGATGCGGTTCTGGCCCATTGGAACAGGTTAGCCCCGGCAGAAGAAGTTGCGAGCAAGGCGTGGGTCGCGCTGAAACACGAAATTACCTATCGCAAGCCTGCCTTTCTTGAGGATGATGTCATCGCGCAAACGGTCCTTGAGCATTTCAAAGGCGCTCGCGCCTTCTACACGACAGTGATCCGCCGCGGTGAAGATGTGTTGGCTGAAGTAAAATCAAGCTGGTGCTGCATTGACGCTAAGACCTTGCGTCCTGCGAGGATCGGTGAAGAGATGCGGGAGTTCTTTTTTCCTAAAGCCAATTAGCTTATAGCGCGCTCCGTTATGACTGTGCTTGTGCCCCTTTTGATCATTATCGTGACTGTCTTGGCGATGGAAATTGTCGCGTGGTCGAGCCATAAATACATTATGCACGGCTGGGGCTGGGCCTGGCATCGCGACCATCACGAACCGCATGACAATGTGTTAGAGAAGAACGATCTTTACGGTGTGGTTGGCGCAATCATGAGCATTTCGATGTTTATGTGGGGTAGCCCGGTTGTCGCAGGCGAATGGGCATGGATTCCAGCGACTTATGTGGGTATCGGCATTCTCATTTATGGCATTATCTACACCCTGATCCATGACGGATTAGTCCATCAGCGCTATTTCAGGTGGGTCCCTAAGAAGGGCTATGCCAAGCGACTAGTGCAATCTCACAAGCTGCACCACGCCACCATCGGAAAAGAAGGCGGGGTCAGTTTCGGCTTCCTCTTCGCGCGCGATCCAGCCAAATTGAAGGCAGAGTTAAAACAGCAGCGCGAAGCGGGCATTGCAGTTATCAGGGATAGCGCTGAAAATTGAGCTTTGGCTGTTGCCTGCCGATCCGCAAGGTCGGTAGGCTAGCGCTTCTCGACTACAGGTCGCGGCTACTCTTTGCGCGTCCAGATCCAAGGGCCAACCAGCACGAGGATTGCGATTGATACCCATGCCCACGGAAAGCCAAGCGTTGCATAGGTGAACACAACGCCCATGCTCATTCCGCCAATTGCCGCGTACTTTGCCCGGCGCGGAATAGCACCTCGCTCCCGCCAATCCCGTACATGCGGCCCCCAAACAGGGTGATCGAGGATCTTCTGCTCCAGCGCCGGACTGCTGCGTGCAAAGCAAAATGCCGCGACCAGCAAAAAGGGAACTGTCGGCAATAGAGGTAAAAAAGCGCCAGCGGCTGCAAACCCGACTGAGATGAGACCGCCCGCTAGAAACAGCGGGCGCATATTATTCAGCGCCGGCTGCAGCGCTTTCGCCGCTCGAAGCGATCCGTGCCGCATGCTCCTGCACCAACGCAATCATGTTAGGGACACCTTGCGTACGGTTGGAGGAGAGCTGGTTCTTCAGATCAAAGGGGGCAAGTGCTTGTGTAATATCCATGCCCGCCACTTCGCTGGCTGGTTTGTCCTGCACCGCTGAAATTACAAGCGCAACGATCCCCTTCGTAATGGCGGCATTGCTGTCAGCAAGGAAGTGCAGCGAGCCAGCATCTCCGGTTGGATATACCCACACACTTGCAGAGCACCCACGAACCAAAGTGGCATCCGTCTTCAGCGGGTCAGGCATATCATCAAGCTCGCGGCCGAGCTCGATTAGCAAGCGATAGCGTTCATCGCCTTCAAGGAATTCATATTCTTCTGCTATATCGGATAGAGATCGCATGATACGCCATCTAGGCGCTTTCGCTCACAAATCTACCCCGCTTGCGATCGCTTCGAGCTTTTTGATGCGCTCTTTGAGGTCGGCAATTTCGATCCGCGCGGCACTTGCGCCTACTCCGCCTTCGATTTCGTGCGGTGTGGAATCCAGTTCGCGTTGCTTGAGGCTTAGCCAGCCCTGCCATGCTTTAAGCAATGCGAACGCTGTGACACACAAGCCAACCAGACAGGTTGCAGCGATAATGACGGTCGGTTCCAACATATCCCTGGTGCTCCTCCTAAACTTAACTTTGCAGCCCTCAGGCTTGCTTGTCGGTTTCCCTAAGATTGTCGATCTCTGTGGCGATCCGCCTAGCCTCGACAGCTTCAGTTGAATTGTGATCGGTGGCTATGCGTTCCAGCACTTGAATGCGTTCGCGCAGTTCCGTGACTTCGCCTTCCAATTCCTTCTCGCGCTGGCTGGGCAGTTCCTGTGCGCGCTGATCGATCTCTTTCTGGGATTTCTTGCGGCGAGAGAATGCGCCGGAAATCGCAGTGATCAACACGATCAGAACAACTGCTGTCGCCCAACTCATCGCGCAGCTTCCTTCGGAGCAGTAAGCTGCTCGATTTCCTGCATATCGCGCAATGCTTCGATCTGCCGTGCGAGATCGACATCTTTGTCTGTAACGATCCGCTCAAGCACGCGCACCCGACTTTCCAGATTGTCTGGACTGCCTGCCT
>WTKI01000194.1 GCA_011524425.1 Altererythrobacter sp.
ATCCAATTGCGCCGAGTAACGTGATCCAATGCCAAGATCGAACAAACAGTGTTTCCAGAGTAAACCGCCAGTCTTGGGGGGCTGACCCCACATAGATTGAAAATGCAAATTCGAAACTCTGTTGGTACCAGTCGTCTAAATTTCCCATGTAGAATGCGGCGAGCGCGGCAGCAATCAAACCGGTCGCACAGCCCAGCCCAAATCCCAATGCGCGTCTTCCGCGGGAAAGTCTGCGCTTTTGCTGAATTTTGAGCGGCAAAGCCTCGAGCAGAATGAGGCCGGCGATGTAACTCAGAAAGGTCGGTCGGATGAGCACAGCCGCTGACACGCAGGCACCGGCGACAAAAACGGAAAGCCATTCATTGCGTCTTCCCGGCATGGCCGTCGCGCAAGCTAGGATTAGAAATCCAGTCGCAATTATATCGCGCTGCCCTGCCAACCACGTGCCAGACGTGATGTATAACGGTGGGTACATAAAAAGAAAAAGTGCAGGCGCCAGGCGCCAGCCAGCGCGCGACAAAAACACAGCGCCGCCCAAGGTAAATCCCGCCATTAAAAGAAAGTCAGTTAGACGCCATGTCCAAGCATGCACACCAAAGAGGCGCAAACCGGCTTCATGCAACCACATTGCTCCGGGCCAATTCATATCGAAGCTTCCCGAATATACCGGTTTCGCTTGTGTCGCGATAAAGGCCATCCAATCAAACTGTGACTGATCTGGAGAAGGTGGCACGGTCATGTAGATCAGCGCAAAAATTGGGAGGATCGCCAACCAAGGCAGTATCACTTTCGGGTTTAAGGCATGTGGAGGGGTTTCAGTTCCCAAAGCTGTGCGCCTCCATCATAGATTTAGTCTGTTCAATGCCCTGCCGCAACGGTGTTGGGACGAATTTAGACGGTAATGCCGAAATCCGAAACGTGTTGTTCAATGCATTTTCAGGTTGTGCATCGATTTTAAGATAAAGTGGCACGCCGACAACGCTTTCCACTGTTTTGATGATCTCGAAAACCGTGGCCGGACGACCGGATGCGATAAGAACCTTCTCAAGGCCTTCGCCCTCCGGGCGTGGGGCGAAGACTTGCTGCGCGATGTATCGACCGATATCGGGAGCGTAGATAAAATCTCGCTGTGTGCTGAGGCCGCCAAAGATCATAGCTTCCCTGTGCTGGATTGACGAAGAGATCAGCGCAGAAATTAACCCTAAACGACCCTGGGGCGCATAGCCAAAAACACTGCTCGGACGGATAATTAACCGATGACCGATCGCAGAATTCTCAGTCAATGCGGTCTCTTGTTGTAACTTCCCATGTCCATAAGCCCTGATGGGCTGTGGTAGCGTATTTTGGTCACACGCAACCTGGCCTTCAAACAAGCCACCCGCAGAACTGATATGTATGAAGCGGACGTTGGCGGGCCTGCTGCTTTGTCTCAAGCTTTGCGCCAAGTTCTGGACGCCGATAAAACCTTGAAACTCTTGTGCCATATCCTCTTCGGATGACCCAAATCCGCTCCGGCCAGCTGCCCAGACTATGGTAACTTGAGAGTCTGGTCGTTGTTCGATGTGGTCAATGAACGCTGACTCAATTGCGCGTACCTGAGTGTTCGTAGGAGTGGGCCAGTTCCACGAAAAAATCTGTTCGCGCAAAAGATGACCGTTTTTTTCCAGCGCTTCTGTAACCGAACTGCCAATCAAACCAGAGCCAAAAACCAACACGATCTGGGGCTCGGTCGTTCCCGAGCCCCCAAAGCCGAGTAAGATCATGCGATTTTGCTCGCTGCGCTCTCTGAGTTTTTGCTGTTGAGCCAGGACAAGATCGCGCCGTCCGAAGACCGATCGATAACGAAAAACGTGGGACGTCCGTGAGCCTTGAGCACAAGAGTAGACAGGTACTGCATGCAAATTCCAAGCATGGCCGAGATCAATCCTGCAGACGCGCAGATTGCGACAAACAACGATGTCCAACCCTGTACACCAATCGCTTCGGGGGCCGTGATGCGGATAATGACAAAGTAAATGCCTGCAATGATTGATAGAAGAAACAGCACAAATCCTATCCACAATCCGATAGACAGAAAGCGTAGTTGGCTGGAAAACAGCATCCGCTGAGCATGTTGGATGAGCTTTTTCAGGCTGTAGCCACTTTTGCCGGTGGACGAGAAACGCTCGTCACGCATCGGTATCTCAAGCGCCGAGATGCTTTGTGTGAACCACGTCAAAGCTATGTCGAAGTAGGTGTTATGCGTGCACACACTCGCGGTCGCTCGTGCGATAGACCCACGCATTAACCGATAACTGTTTACGAGGTGGAGTGTCGGTGTTCCAGTGAGCCACTCCATAAGCTGCTTGAATCTTCGTGATGAGCCGTCTCTCCACGCCTTGCCGTGAACCGCCTTTTTTTCTGGCCTTGCGTAGACGATATCATCATTGTTTTGCACAGCTCTGCTGAGCATTTCTTCAATCCGATCTGGTTTGTGCTGCAGGTCTTCGTCCAATGTGACGACCCAATCGCCTGAAGAATGAAGTACGCCCGCAACGGTCGCGGCATGTTGACCAAAATTCCGTGAGAGATGAATAACCGTAACCCAAGGGTGCTTTTCTGCTAAAGAGTCCGCTAGGGTTGGAGAGTTATCAATCGCGGCGTCGTCCACAAAAATGAGTTCGACAAGGTTGATCGGGGCGTCACTAACTTCCCAGGAAGTTCGAAGCGACTGCACTTCTTCCACAAGCCTCTCGAGATATTTTTCTCCAGAGTATACGGGCACAATAACACTAACGCTCGCCATGATGAGACAGCCTGAAACCTTTAAAATTGAGTTGAGTGCATAACAATATCGTCGGTTCCTGTC
>WTKI01000406.1 GCA_011524425.1 Altererythrobacter sp.
TTATGATGCTGCGATTGATCCGATCATGGGATCAGTGTCTGATCGGACTCGTTCGCGCTGGGGGCGTAGAAGGCCCTATCTTTTTGTGGGCGCAATCCTGTGCGCTTTGGCTCCGCTCATAGTATTCGGGAATCCGGGCGGGTTTGCGTCCTCTATGCCGCTGTTATTTCTAACGCTGGCGCTGATCTTTTATTCGACTGCAACGACCATCTTCAACGTGCCGTATTTGGCGATGTCCTTCGAACTCACGCCATCACCCAAAGAGCGTGTGAGCCTTATGTCTTACCGTGTCTATGCCATGTCGGCAGGCGGCATCATTGCACAGGCTATGGCGCCTTGGTTGGTGACCACTGGCGGGGGCGGGCAGGCCGGCTTCACCTTTATGGCGCTAGTTCTGTCCGCTTTGATCGCGCTGAGCTGCCTAATTAGCTTCTTCGCGACGAAGAACGCGGCTAGCGTTGATGTGAGCAATAAGGGCGAAAAACCGCAATGGCGTGATTTTGGTAAGGCCTTCGGCAATCAGCCATTCCGCTGTCTTATCCTTGCCAAGGTGCCTTATATGTTGGGCCAGGGCGTTATGATGGCTACACTAGCATTTTACATCACCGCCGTGCTTGAACGCCCGCTCGCCGTGCTCGGCCTGATTGGCGGGGCTGTCATGCTGTTTGTGGTGATTTCTCAGCCGTTTTGGGTTTGGGTCTGCAACCGCATCGGCAAGCGCAAAGTCTTTATGATTGCGACGCCTTTCAATATGATTTGTACGTTGAGCTGGTTGATTGCCGGTCCAGGGGAGCCTGACTGGTTGTTGGTGCTCAGAGGCGCGCTCATAGGCATTGCAGGAGGCGGCATGCTGCTCGCGATACAGGCGATGCTCCCCGACGTGCTTCAACACGAGGCAGACCGCGGTGAGAAGCCGCAAGAAGGCGTCCTGACGGGTGTATTTACATCGGTCGAGCGGGGCATTTCAGCCATCAGCGTCGCCCTAGCTGGCGCATTGCTTAGCATTGGCGGATATGTCGGCGGTCAAGACGTGCAAAGCGAAGACGCAATCACTGCTATCTATGTCTGCGTTGGTTTGTTGCCTGCTATCGGCATGGTGCTGGCGATGGTGGCCATGCATCCGTATCGCCTGAAAGGCTAGTCTATCCCGATCACAACCGCTTTGATTTCAAGATAGGCGCTCACCGCATAATAGCCGTTTTCGCGGCCCCAGCCCGACTGGCGATAGCCGCCGACTGGAAGATCGCGATCTGCCGCAACGGCTGAATTGATCCCGAGATTGCCAACCCTGAGGCGTTTTGCCAATTGGTGCGCTGTACGCAGGTCGTCTGTCCACGCCGCGCCTGACAAGCCATAGGGGCTTTGATTCACGGATCGCACTACGTCGTCGAGATCCGCGAAGGGTTCGATGGAGACCATCGGCCCAAATACTTCCTCTCGGGCAATTCGCATATCGGCATGCGCGCCAGCCACGATTGTTGGCTCAAAGAAAACACCGGGCCGGTCCACGCGCTCGCCGCCAAGCACGACTTCGGCCCCTTCTTCCCGCGCGATCTGCGCGTAATTTTGGACTCGGCTCAAATGCGCCTCGGACACGAGAGGGCCAATATTCACACCGTCGTCAAAGGCACCGCCAAGGGTTAAGTCATTGGCTGCATTCACAAAGCGATCAACATATTGGTCATAAAGACTTTCATGAATGATGTGGCGCGAAAGAGCCATGCAGTTCTGACCGCTGTTAAAGAAGGCACCCATCACCGACGGGGTTATCACCCGCTCAAGATCCGCATCATGGCACACAATGTTCGGCGCTTTACCGCCCAGTTCTAACGACACGCGTTTGAAATTGGTCTTTGAGGCATCAATAATGCGGCGCCCGGTTTCTGTTGATCCAGTGAAGGAGATTTTGTCGACATCTGCGTGGAGCGAAAGCACGCTGCCAGCCTCTGCCCCGTAGCCGGTGACAATATTGACGACACCCTCAGGCAAACCAGCGCGTTGCAGGATCTCAGCAAAGTAGAGGGCACTGAGGGAAGTATCCTCCGCTGGCTTGACCACCGCGGTGCAGCCTGCCGCCAAAGCGGGGGCCAGCTTCATCGCCAAAAGCGAAAGCGGAAAGTTCCAAGGAACAATCAGCGCAGCAACGCCGACCGGTTCATGGGCAACGAAGGCATGTGTCTCTGCGGGCGAAGACAGCGTGTTGCTGGTGCCGTGAATTTTGTCGCACCAACCGGCAAAATATCGGAATGAACCAATCGCACTGCGTGCATCGACATTCATCACGGTCTGATAGTTCTTGCCGGTGTCGATAGCCTCTAAGTAAGACAGGAATTCCAGATCACGCTCAATTTCGTCCGCAATAGCAAGCAGCAAGTCGCGACGGATCGCGGGTTTCATCGCCCGCCAATTGCTTTTGTCGAAGGCTGTTCTGGCAGCACTCACTGCCTGATCAATGTCACTCCCATCACATGCTGCAATGGCGCCGATAGTTTCACCGCTGCTTGGGTCGATGACTGTAATGGTCTCAGTGCTCACCGGCGAAGTCCATTGCCCACCAATGAAGACTTGCGGGTTCCGCGCTGCAAATTTGCGGACTTTCGCCAATGTGTCTGGATTGACCGATTGATTTGAAGTCATGGGGCCTCTGGTTCCTTCACGTTCGGCGCATATCGGTGACAACGCAATTAAGATATCATGCACGCATTCACGCCAAGCGTCACCTGAACCAATGGGTAAGGCCCAGATGGTCGATCAATGAACTTTCACAAAGTCGCCGAAATTCTCCCACACATGCCAAAGAGCGCGCAGCGATTGCTCTGCCTAGTTCGAGGGCGCTTTGACCAATTC
>WTKI01000420.1 GCA_011524425.1 Altererythrobacter sp.
ACACGCAGCATATAGGCGTGCAATTGCAGATACAGCCCGTTCATTAGGCGCAGTGGGCGGAATTCGGCTTCGCTTAAGCTGCCATCCAGACGGCGACGGGTCTGGTCGCGAAACTCCGCAACACGTGCATCGACCATGGCCTGATCGTAGGAATCATATTTGTACATATCAGATCACCCAATCCAGAGCTTCTGGGTCTTTCGGTTTCAATGTGAGGTCAGGCCGCACAGTTGGCCCAAGCGCCCTGACACGCTCTTTGATGTGTGCAGGGCGCACGCCATCGTCGGTCTGTTCTGCATCAATCGCATATGGGACGTTGACACGCCGCGCTGATTCCTCGCGTGCAATGATCTCGTCGGCTTGATCGCCAACATCGACCGCCTCTTCCACATGCAGGGACCAGCTTGCACCATCCCACCAGACGACAGCGCCGGACTTCAGATCATTTCCGGTTAGAATTTTCATGAGGCAGCCTCCACTGCAATAGCTTTCACAGTGACGTCGTCACGTGCTGTAACGTCACCAATAACGATAAGGGCGGGGCTTTTGACCTTTTGCGAAGAAACAAGCTCTGGCAGCCCGGCGAGCAGGCCGCGCAGCACCCGCATGCTTGGCCGTGCAGCATTCTCGATCACCGCCACTGGGACATCAGGTGCAAGCCCGTCAGCCATCAACTTGTCTGCGATTTGCGGAGCGGTCTTCACGCCCATATAGATGACCAAAGTGCGTCCCTTGCCAGCGAGACCAGACCAGTCCTGGTCTGACAGCCCTTTGCATTGCCCTGCCACAAAGCTGACAATACTGGACGCATTTCTATGCGTGAGAGCGATTTGTGCAGCTGCTGCCGCACCATTGGCAGCAGACACACCGGGAACAATTTCAACCGGCACGCCAGCGGCCTTTGCGTCTTCTGCTTCTTCACCTCCGCGCCCGAAGATTAGCGGATCGCCGCCTTTCAAACGCACGACATCGCGCCCTTTAAGAGCTTCGCGGATCAGTAGCTGGTTGATGTCTTCCTGAGGCAGCGTGTGACGCGCGCGTTTCTTAGCGACAGAGATCAACTCAGCATCAGGATTGGCCAGCGCAAGGATAGAGCGATCGACCAGCCCATCATGGATGATTAGCTCTGCGTTTTCGATCAGGCGTGCAGCACGCAGCGTCAGCAAGTCCGCTTCGCCAGGGCCAGATCCCACCAGATAGATTGTGCCTGTTTTTGACATGGGTGCCAGATGCTCTCGCCACACCAAAAGCGAAAGGCAGAATGGTTTTGCGAGCGCGAAGGAAAGCTATCGCGCTGCTTTGTAACCAAGTTAATATGATGATTTATCAGGGTTTTCCACTCGTCCGGCCAATGCGCTTATCAGCCGGTCGATTTGTTCGTTGCTACGCAGGTTGAGATCACGCTGCGGATAAGGGATTTCGATTTCATGCTCTTGAAACAGTTCCCAGACGCGCATGTAGACGTCAGACCGGATATTTGAGAGGCCACCTTCTGGATCATTGATCCAAAAGCGCAGGTCGAAATCGACTGAATTGTCACCAAAACCCATCAGGTTGACGCGCGGTGAAGGGGACTTCAATACACGCTCTGTCTCTTTTGCGGCCTGATAGAGCAGCTTTTCGACCAGTTTCAAATCGCTGCCATAGGAAACCCCGACAGGGGCTTTAACCCGCACATCTCGCGAGGAGTAAGACCAGTTGACCACTTGATTGATCATCAGGTTCTCGTTCGGGATCAAATGCTCTGTCCTGTCGCGCGTGATTACTGAAATCGCACGAATGCCTATCTTTCGGATTTGGCCAACGCTTTCATTGCCTGCTTGATCAGTCACGGAAATCACGTCGCCAGGCTTTATCGACTTGTCGAGCAGCAACAATATACCTGAAATCAGGTTGCCGAAGGTCTTTTGCAGACCGAAACCGATGGCAAGGCCAAAGGCACCGGAGAAGACTGCCAAAGCGGTCAGATCAATCCCGAGAATGTCAATGCCGATAAGGAATGCGGCCGCCCATACGAGAATCGTGGAGATTTTCTGGACCAGCAATTGCTGTGTTCCATCGAGACGAGTCGCACGTTTGATGAGCGCGGCTATGATCTTCGTGAAGAACCAAGCGCCGATTACAACCAGCAACAAGACAGTAATTGCGACTAGGCTATCCCACACCGATATCCGGCTGTCGCCAATAGTGACGGCCCAGGCATCCAATGTTTCAATCAGACTGGCAGCGGTTTCGCTTTGCGCTGCGACCGCCTCTTTCAATCCCTCGGCTGCTTGAACCGCTTCTGTAGGCGTGGGCGCGGGTGTCGGCTCAGTCGGAGGTAGCGCTTCTGGTTCCGGTGTGTCTGAAATGTCAGGTGTGGTTGGCATTGTCATAGGTCACTCATGGCGGCAAAGCCTGATTCCAGATCAGCGATCAGGTCAGCAGGGTCTTCCAATCCGATTGAAAGGCGAACGCCAAGCCGATCGGCAAGGTCCCACCCTTCTCTTGGCCAGGGCATGGCACTGCGGATACGCTCCACGTCAAACGGCAATGCCAGGCTTTCAAATCCGCCCCAGCTATAACCGATCCCGAACAGATCGAGGTTGTCGACAAACCGCGCGCGTGCTGCTTCGTCTTGTCCTTTAAGGACGATGCTGAACAATCCGCAGCCGCCGGAAAAATCACGTTGCCAGATGCGATAACCGCTATCGCCCGGCTGCATGGGGCATAGGACATGCGCTACCTCCGCGCGCGATGCCAGCCAGTCTGCAATGGCTACTGCACTCTTTGATGTGCGCTCCAAACGCAGCGGCATAGTGCGTAAGCCGCGCAAGGCGAGAGCCGCATCGTCGGG
>WTKI01000243.1 GCA_011524425.1 Altererythrobacter sp.
CGATTGTTGCGCCATCTGCTGCTGCTCAGGATGAGGCCGGCGACCGCGTAAACATGGTCATCGCCTATGATGAAAGCGAATGCCCGGAAGCAGCAGCTGAAAACGAGATCGTCGTATGCGAAATTCTCGTGGAAGCGGAACGCTATCGCGTTCCCGCGGCCTTGCGCACCAGCGACTCGCCGCAAAACCGCTCTTGGTCGCAACGCGTTGAGAGCATCCGTTATATCGGAGATTTTGGCACTATGTCGTGCAGCCCCACGGGGGCAGGCGGCTTTACCGGATGCACGCAGCAAATGATTGATGCAGCCTATCAGGACCGCAGCGAAGCCTCGAACGTCCGGTTTGCGCAACTGATCGAACAAGCCCGTCAGGAGCGCCTTTCGACGATCGACGAAGATGCGGCAGCCGAACAAGAGCGGGTCGAGCAGATCGAGCGCGAATATCTCGAGCGGCTGGAGCGTGAACGCAGCGCGCCGCTCCCTGGCGAAGCGACGGAGAGCGCGCCGCCGCCGCTAATCGGACCGGAGGCGCCGGCAGCACAAGAGGCTGCAGAATCTGCCGACCCCGAATAGGTCAGTCCCGCAGCAAAGTCAGACTTGGTAGTAGTCGCGATACCAGGCGACGAAGCGTTTGATCCCTTCGCGCACATCGGTTTGCGGCGCATACCCGGTTAGCTCTTTCAATAAACGCGCATCGGCCCATGTGGCAGGCACATCGCCTTTTTGCATCGGCATGAAGTTCTTTACTGCCTCGCGCCCGCATTCTGCTTCAATAGCTTCGACAAAATCCATCAGCCGTACGGTCTGCCCATTTCCGATATTGACGACGCGATAAGGTGCTGCTGGAGACAAGCTATCCCATTCAGGAATCTCTTCTGCATTTTCAGGCCGGACCGGGGCAGCGTCGATTAGCAAGCGAATGCCGCGAACCAAATCGCTCACAAATGTGAAGTCGCGATGCATCTCGCCCTGATTATAGATATCGATGGGTGTACCTTCGAGTATCCCGCGCGTGAACTTAAAGAGCGCCATGTCCGGGCGACCCCATGGGCCATAAACTGTGAAAAAGCGGAACATGGTTGTCGGCAGGTTCCACAAATGGGCGTAGCTGTGGCCCATCGCTTCATTGGCTTTCTTGCTGGCCGCATAAAGCGTTAGCGGCGTATCGACTTTTTGGTGCTCATCAAACGGCATGTCTGTGTTGGCGCCATAGACAGAGCTGGTTGATGCCATCAGCAGATGTTCAACCGCCAGTTCGCGCGCGCATTCCATGACATTGAACGTGCCCACCAGATTGGCTTCAACGTAAGCGCGGGGGTTTTCCAAGCTGTAGCGCACGCCTGCTTGTGCGGCCAAGTGCACGATGATGTCAGGTTTTGCTTTAAGCGCGAGCGCTTGAAGCCTCTCGAAATCTTCCAACATACCCTCTTCCGCGCTGAAAAGAGGGTTCTGCAAAAGCATCTGATGCCGCCGCTGTTTTAGCGCGACATCATAATAATCCGTCATCCCGTCATAGCCGACAACGCGAAAGCCAGCCTCCAGCAAGAGCTGCGAGAGATGATAGCCAATAAAGCCAGCGGAGCCTGTGACGAGAACGGTGCGCATGATCGCTCTGCTTTACGGCTCACATTCGGCACCGTCCAGCCGGGTTTGTGCATGGGGTGCGATGCAATGGTTGCGCGAGTGATCGTGCCTGTGCCAATAGGGGAAAACCCTAGGGGTGCGGATTGAGTTGTTGCATTGGCTACAGAGCCTTCAGCGAAACAAAGTCGCTTTCTCAGGGGGTTGAGTTGGTCTGGAACGGACAGTAGGCGATGAAGGCTCTCTGACTGAGCCTTGCGAAGGGGAACACAAGATCGTGAACATGTCACATATCAAAACAGTCTTGGGCTTGTTGCTGGCTCTTTCACTGACGGCTTGCGCTGGCGATAAATCAATCGGCGGATCGCCTAATATCCAAGTGACCAGTTTGGAAAGCTTGCCACGGCCTACGGGGACGAACCCCTTTTTGCTGACACCACTGTCTGAGATCGAAATCAACGTTTATCAGACGCCAGAGCTTTCAGGCACCTATGTCATTGATGAAAAGGGCAATGTCCGCTTGCCCTTGCTGGGTGAAGTGACCGCTTCAGGCGAAACTCCCGGTAGCCTCGCCCGTACAATTGAAGCCAAGCTTGGCGAGAAATTCCTGCGTGATCCGCAAGTGCAGGTTCGCCCCACTTCGTTTGACCCGCCCTCTGTTGCTGTTGGCGGACAGGTCAGCAATCCGGGTACCTATCCGATCTCCACGTCGCGCTCTTTAATGCGCGCAGTAATCAACGCAGGCGAAACCGGCGAATTCTCTGACGAAACCGATGTGCTGATCTTCCGCGAAGTCGACGGCGTCCGGTATATCGGCCTCTATAACCTCGCAGGCATTCGTCGCGGCCACTATGATGATCCGCCAATCTACGCAGGCGACATTATCGCGGTAGGCGATAATCCCCGGAAACGCGCGCTGGAGCGGTTCTTCAAGATTGTGCCGCTGATCACAAACACACTGGTCTTGGTCGATCGCCTAGAGAATTGATCGCGAGCTTCATAGCTTGAAAGCCTCTATTTGAGAGGCGCAAAAAGAAAGGCGCGAGGGTCGAGCTCTCGCGCCTTCTTCTTAGGCCGATTGCAAGCTCAGCTTAGTGCGATGTCAGGCGCATCTTCTTGCTTCATCCCGACCACATGATAGCCTGCGTCAACGTGATGTATTTCTCCCGTGACGCCTGAGGAAAGGTCAGAGAGGAAATACAGTCCAGAGCCGCCGACATCATCGATAGTGACATTGCGGCGC
>WTKI01000336.1 GCA_011524425.1 Altererythrobacter sp.
GTGTGGATCAATGAATATCTGCACCTCTCGCCGTTCACGCCTTTCGGGGGTCACAAGCAATCCGGCTTTGGCGCGGAATATGGCTTGGACGGTTTGAAAGAGTTCACGTACCCGCAAGTGATCACTGTCAAGAAAGACAATGTTCCGGCGTAAGCTTCGTGGCGGACAATGGTTCTGCCGCATTGATTGAAGGGCTGGCGCGGGCGATGGCGCGCGCTGGCCTTTCCGTTCCTGCTGGCCTGTCGCGCTTGACAGGCGGCGCAACCATGGAAAGCTGGCGCTTCGAAGCGGGTGGCGAGGCTTTTGTGTTACGCCGTGCGCCCTCGCTTGAGTTTTTAGCTGACCGCCCCTTTGGCCATGACACCGAAGCTTCGGTAATCCGCATCGCCCATGCAGCCGGTGTGACAGCGCCTGAAGTCATCGTAGAGCTCGAGCCTGACGATGGCATAGGCAGCGGCTTCGTGATGCGCGCTTTGCCAGGCACGCCCAATCCCAAACAGATTTTGGAGATGGATGATCCAGGCCAGCTGCTGCGCGAAGCGGCGCTCGATCTGGCGAAGATCCATGCGCTGTCCGCTGCGGAATTACCAGCGCAAGTCCCGACGCTTGATTATCGCGCGGGGATTGCCGACTTCCGCGAACAGTTTGAAGCAGCAGGCGGCGACCGGCCGATCATCGCGCTTGGGCTGAGATGGCTGGAGGACAATGTGCCCGATCCGGTCGAGCCTGTGCTCAATCATGGCGATTATCGCATGGGCAATCTGCTTGCCGAGGGATCGCACCTTACTGGGGTGCTTGATTGGGAGCTGGCGCATTTCAGCGATTTTCACGAGGATCTGGCGTTTGGCTGCATGGCTGTGTGGCGCTTTCATCGCTATGATCGGCCTGCATTGGGGCTTGGCTCATTGGAGGAATATTTTTCGGCCTATGAGGCTGCGAGTGGCCGCGCAGTTGACCCAGCGCGCTTCCGCTTCTGGACGATTTACCGGACAGTGTGGTGGGCGCTTGGCTGCCTCAAATGCGCGCAAAGCTGGCGCGATGGGAGCGACCGGACGCTGGAACGCGCGGTGATCTCTCGCCGCACCTCCGAGCAGGAACTGGATCTGCTAATGCTGCTGGAGGAGGAGTGGCCCAAGGCCGACCAGAAGGCCCCCGTAATCGATTACCCGCATAATGAGACCGAGGAGGATGGAGAAGCGGTTGACTGGGAGCTTGTTGATTCGGTCTCCGAATGGCTTTCTTCGATGAAGGACAAGGTTGCAGGGCACGATCGTTTCCAGCTCGCGGTCGCGAGGAATGCGCTGGGGATTACAAAAAGGCAGCTACTCGATAGCGCTTGGGATTTGCATTTCGATGAGAAGCTTTCCCGTGAACTGCTCAGTGGCGAGTTCGTGATCAGCGATGCCGATCTTGCTACATTGCGACGTCGGGTTCTCGACAAGGTCAGGACAGATTCACCCAAGTACCCTGCTTTAAGGCATGCTCTGGACTCTTGGCCTTTGGTTGATTGGGGCACGTACCGAGAGATGGAACACAGCTAATGGACTTCGCAATTCCCGCAGACTTGGCCGCTTATCTCGACGAACTCGACGCCTTCATCGAGGCCGAGATCACGCCGCTTGAGAACGAGACCGACAACATCCGTTTCTTCGACCATCGCCGCGAGGATTCGCGCACCGATTGGCATCGCGACGGCCTTCCTAACGAGGAATGGGAAGAACTGCTGAAAGAGGCAACGCGCCGCGCTGACAAAGCGGGCCATTGGCGTTTTTCCGCGCCCAAACGATATGGCGGCAAGGATGGCTCCAACCTCTGGATGGCGGTGATCCGCGATCATTTCGCGCAAAAAGGATTGGGCCTCCATAACGATCTCCAAAACGAGCATTCGATTGTCGGCAACTTCCCATTCGTCGCCATGTTTGATCAATGGGGCACGGAAGAGCAGAAACAGGAATTCATCCTTGGCGGGTTCAATCGAGAGCGCCGCGTCGCCTTTGGCCTGACGGAACCGGATCACGGCTCTGACGCGACTCACATGGAAACCCGAGCCGTGCGAGAGACACGCGATGGCGAAGACGGCTGGCTCATCAACGGCTCCAAAATGTGGATCACCGGCATGCATGTCGCCAGCCATGTGGCTTTGTTTGCGAGGACCGATGGCGCGGATGGCGATGCAAAGGGCATCACCTGTTTCCTCGTCCCCAATCCTTCTCCCGGGCTTGAGATCGATGAGTTCGTGTGGACCTTCAACATGCCGACCGACCATGCGCGTTTTTTCGTGAAGGATGTTTGGGTGCCAGACGATGCGATCCTTGGCCGCGAAGGGCGGGGCCTCGCGCTTGCTCAAAGCTTCGTCCACCAGAACCGCATTCGTCAGGCCGCATCGTCTTTAGGTGCAGCGACATTCTGCGTTGAAGAAAGCGTGCGCTATGCGCGCGAGCGAAAACCGTTCGGGCAGGAATTGGCGCGCAATCAGGCGATCCAGTTCCCGCTGGTCGAGCTTGCCACGCAATGCGAGATGCTGCGCATGCTGATCTACAAGACCGCCTGGCAAATGGACAGACTCGAGCATGCCGAGATTGAAAAACAGCTCTCCGACAAGGTTTCCATGTGCAATTACTGGGCGAACAGGCTGGTATGCGAAGCGGCTGATCGCGCAATGCAAGTCCATGGCGGGATAGGCTATAGCCGCGAAAAACCGTTCGAGCATATCTACCGCCACCACCGCCGCTACCGCATTACCGAAGGCGCGGAAGAGATTCAGATGAGGAAAGTGGCGGCCTATCTGTTCGGCTATCTGGGGCCGAGGAAAAGCGA
>WTKI01000172.1 GCA_011524425.1 Altererythrobacter sp.
GTCTCTGATTACACTGACACCTTGCCGGCACCGGCGCGCGCAATGCTCGACCACCTCGGCCAAGCCGCTGCGGTGGGCACAGCGCAACAGGTTGCGGCATCTATCATGGAATTTGTCGCTCGGACCGGCGCGGATGAGATCATCGCGTCCGGTGCCACATTCGATCCCGAAGACCGGGTCCGCTCGCTCGCGTTGACTAGGGGGGCCATGTCAATCTGAGCGAACGAACCCGGTTGGGCTGTGACCGAATTCCTAAAACCCGGCACCACCGAGGACCGCGCACCTTGCAGATTTGCTGGAAGGGAAAGAGCCGCTCCACAAGGTGCACATAGATTGTAGAGCGCTGTGCCGCGAAACGGGCGCTCCGCACATAAAATGTCTCTTGCTGGTAATGCTACGGAGGAGTATTCACGAATTATTCGTGCGATAATAAAAAACAATATTGCGCAACAAATTCTGCAGGCAGGAGCAGAACATGGCCTCAAAGGCGTCTCCCAAGCGGTCTAAGCCGCTGAAAAAGAAGATATCTCCCAAGGCCTCCGGCAATATCGGCTACGGCGCGCAAATCGCTAGCGCTATGCGCGACTCGCTTCTTCCAGGCGATACGCCCTTCACCGGCAATCCCCTTAAAGAGGCGGCCAGCTTCATGCTGGACGCGGCCGATATGCGGCAGTCCGGTCGCAGCGCTCTCAGCATTTCTACAGGGAGTGACGAACGTCTGTTCGGGCGCATCGCAGTGGTCAATGATGATATGCCGTTTCTCGTCGATTCTGTTGCGGCTGCGATTGCTGCAGAAGGCCTGTCGATCGATCGGCTGGTGCATCCCATGGTTGGCGTGGAGCGCAACGCAAAAGGAAAGCTGGCAAGCATTTCGCGCCCCTCTGCAAAGCGCGCCACTAAAACTGGCAAGTCAGCTCAGCGTGAAAGTTTCATCTATATCGAAACAGACCGGGTCGATGCCCGCGACCGGCGCTCGCTGGAAAAGGAGCTCCGCCTGACGCTGGGCGACGTGCGTGCAGCGGTTGCCGATTGGCCGAAACTGCAAGATGCGATGCGGCATGATGCGCAGCAACTGCATGGCGCAGAAAATACAGCGCTGCTCGAATGGTTCAATTCCGGCATGCTTACACAGCTTGGCCATGTCACCCGCAAGCGCGATGGCAGCCATGCACAGGTGCTGGGCGTTTGCCGCAAGAGCGCCAAGCAGCTGTTGTCTGATCAAAGCTACAAGCGTGCTTTTGCCTGGTTCGATCAGGCAGGCGCTCAATCGCCGCGCGAGCTCCTGGTCGTTAAATCCAACACAGTCTCGCGCGTCCATCGTCGTGTGCCGCTCGACCTGTTCATTGTGCCGCACCGCCAAGGCAAGAAAGTCACCGCTCTGTCCGTTCATGCAGGCGTGTGGACCAGCGCTGCTCTGACGACAGCTCCTGCTGATGTGCCTGTGCTGCGCGCTATGCTCGATCAGCTGACGCAGCATTTGGGTTTTGGCGCATCCAGCCATGACGGCAAAGCGCTAGTGCATGCTCTCACTGCCTTGCCGCATGACTTGCTGATCGGCTTTTCCGGTCCGGATGTGGAGCGCGTTGCCACCACAATGATGGGTCTGGTTGACCGGCCACGCCCGCGCCTGACCTTGGTCGAAGCGCCATTGGAACGGCATATCTTCGCATTTGTCTGGCTGCCGCGCGATATGCTGGCCACACGCATCCGGCACATGATTCAGGATATGCTGACCGCAGATGAAGGCGTCAATTTGCTGGATTGGAGCCTTGAAGTCGAAGGCGGCAATCTCGCTATGCTGCGATTTGTGCTGGACATCCGTGCCAGCCGCCGCAGCCGCGAATCTGCTCTTCACGACCAAGCAGCGTTGGAAGCAAAGCTGCAGGACATGCTGCGCGGCTGGGTTGAAGCGGTCGAACGCCAGCTTGCAGAAAAGACCGACGCGGGCCGCGCTGCGGCCATTGCAGGCCGCTATGCCGATGCGCTGCCGATCGAATATCGCGAGCGCTATGACGCGGCAGAGGCAGCGCTTGACCTGCTAGCCCTTAGAGCGCTGCAAGGCGATCCGATGCGCTCGCGTGGGGCGCGCTTTTACAGTCTACCAAAAGACCCGGGCGATCGTTTGCGGCTGAAAATCTACCAGAATGAAGGCGCTTTGCCGCTATCCGATGTCGTGCCTGCATTGGAAAATTTCGGGTTCCGCGTGATCAAGGAAATTCCCACCGTGCTGTCTCATGTAGACCTCGGTTCGATCCATGAATTTACGCTTGATACACCAGAAGGCGCGGATGCTGCTTTTGTCATGGCGCGCGCAGAGGCGACACAAGCATCGATTGCAGCAGTCTTAAATGATGATGCTGAGAATGACGCATTCAACCGGTTAGTCGTCAGTGTCGGCCTGTCGGCACAAGAAGCGGACTGGCTGCGTGCTTTTTACCGCTACCTGCGCCAGACCGGAATCAGCTTTACGATATACACTGTCGTGGATGCCCTGAGCGGCGCGCAATCTGTCACACGCGCTTTGATCAGCTTGCTGCGCGCATGGCACGAGCCGGGCTTTCGCGGCGACAGACAGGCGGCTGCCCGCGAAGCGCAAGACGCGATCAAGCGCGGCTTGGCGAAAGTCAGCGCAATCAATGATGACCGCTTGCTGCGCCTTTACCAGGCGTTGATCGGTGCGATTTTGCGAACCAACATTTTTGCACCGGCAGCGCGCGAAGCGCTCGCTTTCAAAATCGACTCCGCATTAGTGCCGAACCTGCCCAAACCTGTCCCCTGGCGCGAAATATTCGTCTATTCGCGAAGGGTCGAAGG
>WTKI01000171.1 GCA_011524425.1 Altererythrobacter sp.
GGTGGTAGACGGTGTCTGCGCGGCTGCGGATCAGTTCGTCCAGCGCGGCATCATCATCAAGGTCGATCGGATGGCGGTCTTGCGGGTTGTAGTCGGATAGCGGCGGGGCGTCGACGATCCGGTGCGACAAGCGCACGCCTGCGCGCAGCGTTGCGATGTCGCGATCATCGTCGAGGAAATTGGGATCGATCCGCGGTGCGTCATCAGCCTTT
This sequence comes from Altererythrobacter sp., assembly GCA_011524425.1. Classification (GTDB taxonomy): domain Bacteria; phylum Pseudomonadota; class Alphaproteobacteria; order Sphingomonadales; family Sphingomonadaceae; genus Erythrobacter. The sequence continues at coordinate 213 of WTKI01000171.1, forward strand.
GCGGAATTCAGCCGGACCGTGCCGCGGCTTTCCGGACGCAGCACACAAGCATGGAGCGAGAAGCCATGGCCAGAGACTTTCTCTCGCCCGTGATCTTCCAGGATCGCCGACACAAAATGCCATTGAATATCCGGTGCAGGGCTGTCTGGCATAACAGTCCAGAAGCCGCCGCTTTCCGCATAGGGCGTAGTCATAATACCGGTGCGCTTGCGGCGATGCTCGATAATGCCTTTGATCATTTTCCACGTGCCCGCAAGCGTGTTACCAATGGGGTCTTTGGACTGCGTCTCCCAGCCGGACACATAGTCGATATGGTCTTGCAAGTCGCTGCCGACAGCTGGCTTATCAAGCGCCACATCAATGCCGTGCTCGCGCAGATGCTCGCCAGGTCCAATGCCCGATAGCATGAGGATCTGCGGCGAGTTGAACGCACCAGCAGACAGGATCACGCCTTTGCGCGCCGATACTGTTTCCCGCTTGCCGCCGCGCTTAATGGCGACGCCGGTGACACGGCCTTGCCCGATAACCAGCTTTTCGACGAGCGTGCCGGTGCGAATGTCGAGATTGGACTTCTCGCGCATCGGCTCGACATAGGCGCGCGCGGCCGACCAGCGCTCACCTTGCTTTTGAGTAACTTGATAGACGCCAAAGCCAGCCTGTTCGCCATCGTTGAAATCATCATTCGTCGGCAATTGCAAAGAGGCTGCGCTGGCAACAAAGGCTCGGCTGGTGGGATTGGTCCAATGCTGGTCAGAGACGCTCAGCGGCCCTTCTGCTCCATGATATTGATCAGCGCCGCGCACATTGCTCTCGCTGCGTTTGAAGTATGGAAGCACATCTTGATAAGCCCAGCCCTTGCATCCGAGCGCAGCCCAATTGTCATAATCCCATGCATTGCCGCGAATATAGACCATCGCGTTGATGGCGGACGAACCGCCCAGACCTCTGCCGCGCGGTTGATAGCCTACCCGGCCATTCAGACCCTGTTGCGGGACCGTGTCGAAACGATAGCTCGCATTCTTCAAGAGAAACGGCATGAAACCGGGAGTCTTGATCAGGAAGTTGTCATTTCGGCCGCCCGCTTCAAGCAAGCACACGGTGTTATCGCCATCTTCTGCCAGCCGTCCTGTCACAGCGCTGCCAGCGCTTCCGCCGCCGATTACGACATAGTCGTATTGCGTGTTCTCCCCCATTGGGTTCTCTCTCCCTTTATGGCAGAGATGTTAGGCAGGCTCGCGGCCTTCCGCAATCGAGTTTTTCGATGCAACTGGATTTTCCTGCGCTCGCCGGTCCTGCCAACGCGCTCGGATTGTGTCCGACGTATCGCGACTGCCGTCATGTGTCCAACCCGGCGCGCGCAGTAGATAGCTCAGTTTGTGCTGCCAAGGGGCTCGCCATATATCGCTGAGCATTCCGATCCACTCGTGAAACACGGACCACAGCAGATTAAAGCTACCTAGCTGCTTGATGATGCCATAGCGAATGCGTTCATCATCGCGCTCCGCTTCGAACGTGCCAAACAGCTTGTCCCACATGATGAATACGCCAGCATAATTGCGATCAAGATAGCGCGGATTGGTGGCGTGATGGACGCGGTGATGGCTGGGTGTGTTCATCACCGCTTCAATCCACCGCGGCATTTTGTCGATCGCCTCAGTATGTATCCAGAACTGATAGATGAGGTTGAAACCCGCGCAGATCGCGATCATCGCAGGGTGAAAACCCAGCAGCACCAGCGGAAGCGCGAACACAAATCCGAAAGTGAAAGGTCCGGTCCAGCTTTGGCGTAAAGCGGTCGAGAGATTGTAATGCTGGCTGGAATGGTGGTTCACATGTGCCGCCCACATCCAGCGAATGCGGTGTCCAGCGCGGTGTACCCAGTAATATTTGAGGTCATCTAGCACAAAGCAGAGCGGCCAGGCCCACCACACACTCCACCAGTCCGTACCGAAGTCGAATATGCGGTATTCCCACACGCTGAGGAATAGGAGGAAGAAGAACCCGCCAAACAACAAACTTGAAACAGTGCTTCCCAGTCCGAACGCAAGGCTGACCAGAGTATCTCTGGCTTCATAAGCGTCCGGTTTGCGTCTGTAAGCCCAGATCATTTCGATCAGGATCAACGCGATGAAGCCGGGGACAGCATAATCAGTGGGTGAGAAATCAGGCATTGTCCCTGTCTTGTATTGCATCGATCAACCGAGCCCAAGAGGTAGCATTTTCTATCTCCAGCCGGACAGAGCCGAAGCGAAGCTCGCCAGTCGTGATGGTGATCTCGTGCCCGGCAACCACTGCTGAAGCATCCGCGCTCAGTACACGACCTGTAAAATGCGACCCGTGAGGTTTTATCAGCATGATCTCTCCGGCTGCATTGCGCAGCAGAGCGCCCTTACCTGCACGATCCCTAGTGATCTCGACTGCCGTAAATCCATCGACCACTTCGCTTGCTGCTAGGGCCGCCCCCGCATCGTCCGATAAGGTTGACGCAGCCCCTAGTCCCAACCGCTTTACGAGCCATGCGATCAGCAGGATAGCGAGGAGGGATCCCGCAAATTGCAAATACTCAGTAGGAATAGCCACAGTGCTTGAC
>WTKI01000005.1 GCA_011524425.1 Altererythrobacter sp.
GCAAAACGTGACCCGCCATCATCGCAACAAACAAACGCAGCGCGAGTGAAAATGGTCGGATCATGAATGAGAAGAACTCGATCAGCGCGATAGCCGGCACCATAGGTGCGGGCGTGCCATGCGGCACAAACAGGCTGAAAAAGTGGAGCCCGTGCTTCCAAAATCCTACGATCAGAACGATCGAGAAACTCAAGATCGCTAGAACGCCTGTGACAGTGAAGTGGCTTGTGAATGTAAACGGATGCAGGCCAAGCACACCAATCGGCAACAGGCCGAGCAGGTTGGCGAACAGAATGAACATGAACAGGCTGAAGATATAAGGCACATATTTGCGCCCTTCCTTGCCGACATTGGCTTCCAGCATGTCGTCAATAAAGCCGGTAAAGGTTTCTACGGCCATCTGCCAACGGCCAGGCACTAGCTCGCGCTTCATGCCGCCAGCGACAAACGCCCACAACAGGACAGTTGTGATCAACATCCACAAGGCTGAATTTGTGAACGCGAGATTGTATCCGGCAACTTCCAAACCACCCGAGCCGAATACGGGCTCGATGAGGAACTGCTTCATCGGATCGACTTTGCCTTCTTCGGCTGCCACGATCGCTTAGTCCTTAATGCCTTGCTGGGAACACTTTACCGAGATGACCCTAAGAGGAAGGATCGTCAGGCTTAATGTTCGCCGTACGAATGATGTTTCTGAAGGCGACAATGATCCCGATGAACAGCATCACCAACAGACCCCAGGGTGACGTTCCGGCAAAATAGTCTATCGACAAGCCAATCACGACACCGCCAAAGATCCCACCGAGAAGGTCAGCCAGGACACGGTTGCCAGAGCGATAATTCGCATCGACACCCTTAACCTGCGGACGGTTGCGTTGATCTTCCCGCTCGCGTGCAGCCTTAAGCCGCTCCTCGAGCGCGTCGATCCGCGCATCCTCGACGATGGGTTCCCGTGCGGGCTTCTCTTCACTCATGCCAGCCTCCTCTCAATAAGGGAACGCACGGCACGGGCAAGAGGTGCCCGCCGAGGGCGCGCACCCCTTAGAAGGGGGGCATATCCGAGTCAACCGGTCGAACGGGATTCATGCCCGCAGAGCGGTTGTTTTTTGAAGGAGCGGTCTTGCGCTTTGTGCAACCGTAGCGAAGCCTAAATGCACAATGTATTTATGGACAGCGCGGATCGCGAATAGGCGCTGCACTGGTCCGGGTTTGCCAAGTCCCATCGGGTGCCTGGTATTTTTCACCCGGTACGGTCTTGGCAATAGCCTGACAACCTGCGGTTAGCGCGTATTCTTCCACTGTTGCGCGCGCTTGCTGAGCGCGCTGCGCATAAACAGCGCGGCGCTTGATATTGATGTCATCGACAAGCCGCTGCAATTCCGGAGACGCAGTGCCAACTATCCCCAGATATCCGTCCATCTTCTCACCGACTTTGCCGGAAGAGCGCGCCGCAGCATAGGCAGGGTCGCGCTGCGCAATAGCAGTCGATGCGACACCAGTCAGCGCCAAAGCGGCAACCGCGCCGCCCAGAGCGATTTTACGTGTGAGGGAATGTGCCATGGGCCATACCTTTCAAAAAATATCTGCGTTCTCTTCGATCGTGCTCGCAGCATCGTCTGCCAGCCGGTAAATTACTTCTTGGCGGATGTTCACGTTGAGCTCGATCACAATCGGTTCGTCAGGCGCTGCAACATTGATACAGCCACTTAGAACCGGAGCAAGCGCGCTCACTGCCCCCATCCAGATGAAGCGTCTGTGCATGTCAGTCACCCCCGTACAGTTTTCGAACGAGCAAAAGGTGTGACAGCACCACACAGCGCGGTCAAATTTGATTGTTTCATGGCATGGCCTCGCTTTCATCAGGCTGAATGGCAGGTTCATTCAATTCGTCGGGATTTGCGGTATCTTCTGGCTCTGTTGCGGGCATTTCAGGGGGTTGCGGCACGATAAATTTCTGTCCGTCGCTTTCAAGCAAGCCCAAATCACGCGGATCGCGCACAAAGGCGGGATCGTACATGGACTGCAGATTGGTCAAAAGGCTGTAGAAATCAGCGCGAATATTGACCCGAAATTCAATCGGAAGCTTCGAAATCTGATTGGTAACGAAGTTGCTATCTGCGTCCTTGCCTTGGCTGACACCGTCAAATTTCAACCGAGTAATGATTTCACCTGTCAGCGGGCCATTCATCTCGACTTCCATCTGCGTGAAATCGAGCGAACGCAGGGACTGGAACGCGAAGTTCGCCATGGCTCCTAGATCTTCATAGGTGAGCTCACCGATATAGGAGACATTGCCGCCCGGCTCTCTTGAACGAAGCAAACCTTGTTCGATCCGGCCATTCCCATCGGTATCGAAAATGATCGGAACCTTGCCGTCAAACACACCGGTCGCACCGATATTGCCTAGCTCCATCTGTTCGACAAAACGCGCAGCATCCAGCCCGTCAATAGCGAGTACATATTGCCGATCCATTGGCTCGCGAAAGTCAAGGACACTTGGCTCCAATGTGATCTCACCGCCCATGAAAGGCCAAGTGCCACTCTCGATAGACAGCACCTGTGCTTCGCGCAGATTGAATGCAATCACACCATCAAGGACTTCGATACCCGGATTTATCGAACCGATTGTGATGCGCTGGTTCGGCGCAGTCGTGAGCTCCAACAAGTCCACGAATTCGACTGTCCCGCTTACCCCTTCCAAGGGGCCGAACGCAGCCGCCATGCTTGCGCCGGTTGTTGTGAACGTCCCGCTGCTGGTAATCTCTTCAGGGGTCCAGTTGATCTGCCCTTGACCGCTCA
>WTKI01000043.1 GCA_011524425.1 Altererythrobacter sp.
GCTGTCGCACTATGCCGACCCGGATGTCGGGGGCGTGTGCGGGTCAATCCGTGTCGCAAAGTCCGGCGGCGGGATCTCATCAGCCGAGGGATTTTACTGGCGTTACGATCAGGCTTTAAAAGCCGCGGAGAATAACCTTGGAGGCGCTGTCTCTGCACAGGGCACGCTTCATTCGCTGCGAAGAGAGCATGTGCGACCCGTGGCGGCGGACGTGGCGGACGATTTTGCGATGTCTGTTCAGGCCGTCGTTGATGGAAAACGCCTTGTATACGAACCGAAAGCCGTCGGTGTGGAGCCGGTAACGGAGAAGGCGTATCGTGAGTTCGGGCGGCGCGTTCGCTCAACCGAGCGCGGCTGGCGGGCGCTTATGGCGAACTGGGCCCTTTTGAACCCCGGTCGTACTGGTTTTTATGCCTTTCAGTTGTTCGCGCACAAACTGCTGAGGCGCTGCGTTCCGTTTCTTATGCTTTTGCTGTTTTTGCTTTCGTGCCTGACTTTGTGGGAAGGGCCAGTGTATCTCGTCGCATTTTGGCTGCAGGTCGCGCTTTACGCCGTTGGTTTCTTGGCATTGTTGTTGCCAAGGTTGCGGGCGTTTCCGATATTCCGGCACGTATTTTTTGGCTTGATGAGCCTGACTGCGATGGGAGTTGGTATCGTTAACTATTACCTTGGCCGCCGCAGCATGACGTGGACCCCTGTGCGGGACTAACTGCGGCCAACCAAAAGCGATGCTTTTTCAGTTATTTGGCCGCGCAGGCGTTCGTAGTCTTTGCGCTCAAACACTATGATTTCCCGGATCGAGAGCCCGACAACGCGGGAGTAAAGTGCGATGAAGACGGCCGTCCCGACAACATAGACTGCGCTTGAAGTATACGCCGCTCCGAGCGCTCCATACTGTGGGATGACAAACGGTCCGACCAGAATGACCGTCGCAAGCATAGGGAGCACAATCCACAAGGCCATCCAGGGCCGCCCTTTTGCCGACAAATCCTGACGAAGGATTTTGAAGACAATGATCGCTACCGAGCCGGGCAACAGCGCGCGAATAATGTCTGCACTGGGCAAGAATTCATGTCCGAACAGAACTTGCACGATCAACGGTGCGAAAGCAGCAATGATGATCGACGCGAAAACACCGATCAGGAGCGTCACCCGAGCCAAGGCCGCCACCTTTCTGGAGTAGGCTAGGCCGTCAGTCGCGGACGCGCTTCCAGCAAGGATCAATGGTGAAACAATTGTGGGCAGTTGCCACAGCAACTCCGCCAACAAGGTTCCGATCGAGTAGTACCCAAGTTCCTCGAGTGTGCCGTAGTTCTGAATGAGGAAAACATTCGCCCGATAGACCAATATCATCATAAGGAAGACGAAACTTAACGAAAAACCGGTACGTGTGAGTGCTCTGGCGATTTCGGGATCAAACTTTGGCCAGACGTTGAGATAGCTTCGCAGCTTCCAGATCAAAACGACGCCAATGACAAAGGCTGAAAAGGCGTGCGCCGCCACAGCACCCACCACGCCAAACCCAAGGAAATAGACCAAAAGTATCGTTCCCAAGAGCTTTGTTGCACCCGGCCCCCACGCTTTGATTGCAAAAGTGGGGATGCGCTTCAGACCAAGAAACACGCCCGCCGAGTACTGGTAGCACACGGCGCCCGGCACAATGCATACTGACGCCAGGATCAGCGGCAACGTGTATCCGTCTGCTGGAAAAGACAGGATAACGGCCAAACTCACCGCTACGCCCAAAAGGACAGACCCTGCTGACAGGTAGACGAGTGTTTGCACAATTTGATCTGTCCCCCAGACCTTGCGACCCATGTGGATCGCAATTCCTGAGCCAATGCCGTTGGCGGCCATGGACAAAACCAACTGAGGCACCACAATGATTGCCGCAATAAGTCCACGGCCTTCGGCACCAACTGTACGCGCGACGATAATGCTCGTAAGAAGACCGGATATCAGGACGACCACACGACTGGACAGCAGAGTGAGGGCGTCATCCACAAAATTTCTTCTAGAACTCGTCAATTAACTACCTATGTCTCTGAAAGGGATGACGTTTGAGCCCTGTTCGCCCTTGCACGTCGCCCCTTCACCAAAGTTGAACATATTCGATATGTGAAAGTTTACGCAAACCTTCAATCTGTATATTGATCCCCTCCAACCACTTGCCTTAAAGCAGTGTTGCAGTTTCCAAGCAAAAATGGTGCTTCCTTGAGTAAAAGTTTACAAACGCTCAATGCTGCTGTTGCAGAAAAGGCAAAAATCCTCGGCATTTCAGCACTTTCTTTGCTTATCGTGGCGTCCTCCCAAGCGAATGCGACGCAGCAATTGGTGTCGAGATTCGCCCAGTTTGAGTGTGAGCGGGAAATCGCCATTGATAGGTCGCGTTACCGCAATGTTATCGCTGGAAAACACTACAAAGACACACTCGTGATCGAAGGGGCTGAATGGAATGACACCCTAATATACGGGTGCAAGATCTCGGGTGCGAAGGGTGACGGCATACAGATACGAAATGTGAGCAATGTCACAATCGCCGACTGCGAGATAACTGACGTTAAAGGTACGGGTATCCGGATACGCTCCAGCGGCAGTACTGAGGATGTGAGGATCCTGAACAATCACATCGAGAACGTTGGTGAGAACGGTATTTCGACAGCGAAACGTGTGAAGCAAAAGGTCGACCATATTGGTGTGGTCATCGCGGGAAACGAAGTTATCGACAGCGGGAAATTGGGCCGCGTCGGCAGAACACACGGAATTTACACACAGAATTCCGACGTTGTTATCTTTAACAA
>WTKI01000178.1 GCA_011524425.1 Altererythrobacter sp.
ATCTGGTCGATGAGATTATCAGCGAACGTCGCCATCAAGGCAGCGATGGGGCTGAAGACCTGCTCGATTTTATGCTGTCGGGCCGCGATGCGGTGACAGGTGAGCGCCTGTCGGATGAGAATATCCGCTATCAAATCAATACCTTCCTGATTGCAGGGCATGAGACAACATCGGGTCTGTTGTCATTCACACTGTATTACCTGCTGAAAAACAGGGATGTGCTGAAACGCGCCTATGCGGAAGTGGATGAGGTGCTTGGCCGCAATATCGATCAAACACCTACACTCTCGCAGATTGGACGCTTGTCTTATGTGCGCGCGATTTTGCTAGAGGCTTTGCGACTGTGGCCCACTGCACCTGCCTTTGCGCTCGCGCCCTATGAAGACGAAGTGCTTGGCGGCAAATATGCGATCCCTAAAGGCACCTTCACAACGGTTTTGATACCATCGTTGCACCGCGACACGGCGGTGTGGGGTGACGATCCTGAGCAGTTCAATCCCGACAATTTCAGCGCCAAAGCGGAGGCAAGCCGCAATCCGGCAGCCTATAAGCCGTTCAGGAACGGGCAGCGCGCTTGCATCGGGCGCCAGTTTGCGATCCAGGAATCGATCCTCGTGCTGGGCATGATTTTGCAGCGTTTTGAGCTGTTTGATCACAGCAATTATGAGCTCGATATCAAGGAAACGCTCTCGATCAAGCCGGACGAGTTTACGATCAAAGCGCGCATGCGTGATGATGTGGAGCGCGGCGGAGCGGCACAAGCAGTCGATGCTGAAGTGGCGCAAGCAGCGCCCGCGCCGCCAGTCCCGACCCATGGGACCAAGCTCATGGTGCTATATGGCTCGAACCTCGGTTCCAGCGAGAGCTTTGCGCGTGAATTGGCGCAGAGAGCGGAATTCAGCGGATTTGATGTAACCATGGCAGAGCTGGATAGCTATGCAGGAAAACTGCCGAGCGAAGGCGCAGTGGCCATTGCATGCGCATCTTACAATGGAATGCCGCCTGATAATGCCGCAAAGTTCATGGAGTGGCTGGAGGCAACAGACAGCAGCCAAAAAGATGTGTCCTATCTCATGATCGGATGCGGCAATTCCGATTGGGCGGCGACTTTCCAGGAAGTGCCGCGCAAGATTGACGCAAGGCTGCAGGCCTTGGGGGCACAGCGCCTTGGCGATGTCATAGAGCTTGATGCGCGCGGCGATGTCGACACGCAATTCCACAGCTGGCTGGATGGCGCTGTACCGCAGCTTGCCAAGGCATTCGGTATCGATCTGGAGCTTGAAGCTGCAGCAGTGTCAGAGCCGCTCTACACAGTCGAAATCACTCAAAGTATCACTGCCAACCAGGTCGCAGACCGAGTTGGTGCGCGCGATGTAGAAGTCATCAGCAATGCAGAGCTTAAAGACGTCACGATCGATGATCCGCGCTCAACCCGGCATATCGAAGTCCGACTTGCAGAAGGCATGGAGTATGAGCCGGGCGATCATCTATGCGTCGTCCCGGTCAATGATGACGCGGTGGTCGACCGCTTGCTGCGCCGGTTTGGGCTGGATCGCGATACCTATGTGCGGATTGAATCGCGCAGCGATATGCGCGGGCCTTTCCCCAGTGGCAGCACGTTTTCAGTCCTCCGGCTCGCGCAGCATGCTGGTGAATTGCAGGCGGTGGCCACTCGCAAGGATGTCGCAACACTTGCGCGGCATGCGCAATGCCCGGACACCAGCGCGAAACTGGAAGCGCTTGGCAAACCTACGGCCGGGGACGGCACCGATCTGTATGCCGAAGAAGTGCTGGCAAAGCGCAAATCCATTCTCGATTTGCTGGAGGATTTTCCCGCATGCGAGCTGCCCTTGGCAGTGTTCCTTGAGCTGATCCCGTTCATGGCTCCGCGCTATTATTCGATATCTTCCTCGCCTGATGCGGAACCCGGGCAATGTTCGATCACCGTGGGTGTCGTTAAAGGCCCAGCGCTATCGGGCAAAGGCGAGTTCAAGGGCACTTGCTCAAACTATCTGGCTGAACTTACGCCGGGCGAGCGTTTCAAAGCGATTGTGCGCAAGCCTACAGCGCGCTTCCGTTTGCCAGAGGATCCGGCTGTGCCGATCATTATGGTCGGGCCTGGCACAGGCATCGCGCCCTTCCGCGGCTTCCTGCAGCAACGCGCAATCCAGAAAGGGCAAGGTGCAGCGCTGAGCGATGCATTGCTGTTCTTTGGATGCCGCAATCGCGATCATGACTTCCTCTATCGTGAAGAGTTAGAAACGTATGATGCTGACGGCATTGTCGATCTGTATGCTGCTTTTTCTCGAGAGGAAGACAGGCGCACTTATGTGCAAGACCTTATCGCGCGCGAAGCAGACCGCGTGTGGCACCTTATTGAGCAAGGCGCGCACATTTATATCTGCGGCGATGGCGCAAATATGGAGCCTGATGTGCGCCAAGCACTCATCTCAATATGCGCAGAGAAGCGAAATTGCAGCGCTGAGGAAGCGGCCAAGTGGATCGATGTGATGATCGATGAAGAGCGGTATTTGCTGGACGTGTGGGTCGGCTAGCTGAAGTGTTTTGACAAAGGCAGCTCGCGGATACGTTCGCCGGTTGCGGCAAAGATCGCATTGGTAAGAGCAGGGGCAGCCGGCGGGACACCCGGTTCGCCTGCACCGCCAACCGGCACAGGACCACTGTTGATGATTTCTACTTGAATGTCAGGTGCTTCATTCATGCGTAGCATCTTGTAATCGTGGAAGTTGCTTTGCTTGACCGCGCCGTCGACCAGGTCCAACTCGCCATAAAAG
>WTKI01000213.1 GCA_011524425.1 Altererythrobacter sp.
GCACATCACCGCTGGGGTCAGTCCATTACAATACCGGGTATTTTGGTCCGAGCTTTCTGTTCCTGGTACGCTGTTGATTTGGGGGATTATGAACTAGCGAAGAGGCTGCAGGTCGATGCGAAGGCGATTGAAGACGAAATTCCAAATCTTTACGGTCGTGTGCTCTGGCAAATGGCTAAAGGTTATCGGCATTTCCGCGAGGGTGACTACCAGAGCGCTCTGCCGGATCTCTATGCCGCCGATGACCTCGCAGGCCGAACTTTTCAGTCAATCTCACCGATGACGGCAGGATGGCTTGCCCACTGCGCCATCAAACTGAACAAATACGAGTTGGCGAGGATCGCTGTGGATCGAGAGTTGAAGCGAGGTACAATCGAAAGGGTTCGAAATGCCGGGCGCTTCTACGTTATGAGCGCCGACGCACTCTTGATTGCGGCCAAGGGTCGGGGACGTGATGCATTGGCACGTCTTGATGAGGCGATTCACTCTGCGGTGTTAAATGAAGATCCAGTGCATCAAGCCTACGGGTTATTGATGAGATCCGAGCTTTTATCCAACAATCCGGTTTCTGCAGAAGCGGCCCGGAAGCGTGCGCTCAGTCTTTCAGCTGACAGCGGAATGAAGAGATTCAGAGACTTAGTCGGGCGTCCCTCCGATATTTCAGCGTGATATTTCGCATAGCGCTCAAGAAAGACTCAATATTACAAAACGTACATGGGCGACCATGAGCTAAGCGGACCGGGACTTCCGAGCGCCAAGCACATCGATTGGATAAAGACGCGACTGCGCGCTGAGCCTGCGCCCGTCGCTTTGCAATACTGGATGAAACCGGGTGGCGGTCGGCCTGGTCAGACGATACATTTCATTGCGCGACATAAGCACGTGGTCTCGATACTCCGCGATCACGAGGAATGCCTCAGCAATGAGCATTATGATGACAATTTGGAGCAGCTGCCAGGTGGCGTCGCTTTGCTATTGGGGGAACGGTCTAAGCAGCCTTTGTGCTGGCAGCTTTTGGCGCGCGCGCTCCAGATCAAACCTGAAAGGAGCCGCTGTTCGACCGACGTCATTGGGGATATCGCAAGTCAGGTTTCGGCGGGGGTTTTACGCGCCCTTCGAGCAAATGGTCGGTTGGAATTCAATCTTATCCGCGAGTACGGGTTCTATATTCCCTATTTGTGCGCTGAGCGGTTTATCGGCCTACGTTCCGTGACGACTATTCCGTCTTCCGTTCGGCTCTTCACATGGGGACGAAACCTGAACAGTCTGATGCGGCTTCGAGATCAGGGGGCAGACCTGATGAGGCTGACGCCGGAGATGCGCTCAAGCCACATCTATCTGATCTGGGCCAAGCTCATGTTCAGTCAGATCTTCAAGAATTACGGTTTGCGCAGCAGTGCAATTCAGCGAATGGCCGGAATTGGCGCGAAAGCGTACGCGGAACAGGTTGCTTTGCTGTTCGAAACGACACCCTTCGCAACAGAAGACACCCTTTACGCAAGACTCCGTCGTGTAGAGGCGGCATTTTCAAAAGAGCATAGTTTGAGCCGCGAAGACTATGAGGAGCTAGCGCGAAACCTCATTCTCGAGTTCGTGTCCTCGTTCCATATTCTGATTGGGATCGCATTTGCGAAGGTCATCGACACGCTCAACCGTGAGAAAATTGACTTGGTTTCGTTCAGCAAAGCGTTGGAGCAGCCGGAAGGGGTGTATCTGTTGGACAAGGTTCTTGCCGAGGATCCGGCGACGACGATGCTCTTTAGAACCGCCAAAGACGATCTCACAAAATATGGGATTAAAAGAGGTGAGGCGGTTTGCTTTCTGATAGATGCGGCATCGCTGGAATATGCAGAAGGCCGACCAGATCGAAATGTCTCTGATTATTTCTTGAGAGTTCCCGCGCCTGAAGAACGCCTCGGATATCTGAATTTTGGCCCACATGAAGCCTGCCCCTATAGCTTCATCAAAGCCGACGAAGCGGAGCCGGAGGCGGTAGATGAGCCGGCCCATCCCTGTTTTGGGCAGTTCTGGGCGCGAGCGGTTTTGAAAGAAATGATACAAGCGCTTGCTGGCCCCGCGGAACGGCGACTGAACCTTCGCCCTACGGAAAGAGGCGCCGCCGTCGAATATCTGCTGGGTGTTCCAGATTGTTTCCTGGTCGAGATCGATCCGTAAGTTTCGTTAGGCCGTCACGTCTCCGGGGTCGTCTACGAGCATCGACAGACCCGCAGCGACGACAAAACTGACAGCACCTAGGCCAAGAGCGTAGATTGCGTAGCCGTCAAATACCTGGGCGACGATGGGGCCGAGAATGCTCGCTGCGACGAGCTGCGGGATCACGATGAAGAAGTTAAAGATGCCCATATAGATCCCCATCTTGTTTGCGGGGAGCGCGTTGGACAGGATGGCATAGGGCATTGAGAGAATCGATGCCCAAACGACACCCACGCCGATCATGGATACCCACAGCAGCTCACCGTTTGGTAGCCAGATGAAGCTTGAGAAGCCAAGTGCACCGACAAGCAGACAGATAGCGTGCGCAGCTCGCCGACTGGTCGCGCGAGCGAGCACGGGGATTGCAAAGGCGACGATCGCTGCAACCGCAAAGTAAACGCCATTCAAAAGACCGATCCAATCGGCGGCTTGTTCATATTCAGGCGTGCGAGGCGCCAAGTCACCATAGTGATGAGAAATCGCGCCGCGATTCAAATAGATCCACATGGAAAACATGGAAAACCAGGAAAAGAACTGCACGAAGGCAAGCTGCCGCATCGTTTTCGGCAGGCGCATCATAT
>WTKI01000035.1 GCA_011524425.1 Altererythrobacter sp.
AGATGTGTATAAGAGACAGTCTTGTCGATATAGGCCTGGTGGTGCTTGCCATAGTGAAACGAGAGTGTGTTCGCGGAAATCGCTGGCGTAAGCGCATCGTCAGCATAAGGGAGAGGGATCAGTGCAAAAGCCATTGTTACTCCAAAGGATATGTTGAAATTTGTGTCCGCCTATTTAACGCATGAAGAGAGGATTTGTTGCAAGTGCGAAAGAGACCATTAGTCTTGCGATTTTTGCGCGCCCTCTTTCCTTTGCCGGCCAACCGCGCCACAAACACTCCAATCTTTTGACTTCAGGCATTAACATGACGCGCAAATTCTTCGGAACTGACGGTATCAGAGGCCGCACCAATGAAAGTGTCATGACAGCCAGCACAGCAATGCGGGTTGGACAAGCAGCTGGTAGACACTTTGTGCGCGGTGGCCATCAACATCGAGTGGTGATCGGCAAAGATACCCGGCTGTCAGGCTATATGATGGAAAGTGCGCTTGTCGCCGGATTTACCAGTGTCGGCATGAATGTCATCATGACCGGACCGCTGCCGACCCCGGCAATCGCGATGCTTACGCGCGAGATGCGCGCTGATCTAGGTGTTATGATTTCAGCGAGCCATAACCCCTATGAAGACAACGGCATTAAACTGTTTGGCCCGGACGGTTTCAAGCTCTCTGATGAAGATGAAGCTCAGATTGAAGCGCTTATGGCTGAAGACCCGATGCTGGCTGAGGCGGAGAATATCGGCAGAGCGCGCAGGATTGATGATGCTCCAGGCCGCTATATCCATGCTGTCAAAGCCTCGATTGGAGCGGATATCCGCCTCGACGGGCTAAAAGTAGTCATCGATTGCGCTCATGGAGCCGCATACAAAGTCGCGCCAACCGTCATTTGGGAACTAGGTGCAGAGACAGTCGAAATCGGAGTCTCTCCCAATGGCACGAATATAAATGATGGAGTTGGCTCTACCAGCATTGCAGCACTGCAGAGCAAAGTCTTGGAAGAACAAGCACATATCGGGATTGCGCTGGACGGTGACGCAGACCGTCTGATTGTGGTTGACGAAAAAGGCCAAGCCATTGATGGCGATCAGATCATGGCGCTTATCGCAACGCGGATGGCAGAGAAAGGTGCTCTTACCGGAGGCGGTGTTGTCGCCACTGTGATGTCAAACCTGGGGCTAGAACGGTATCTGGAAAGCCAGGGCCTTACGCTAGAGAGGACAAAGGTGGGAGACCGCTATGTGCTCGAGCGCATGAAAGCACGTGGTTTCAATGTAGGCGGTGAGCAATCTGGTCATATGATCCTACTAGACCATGGCACCACCGGCGATGGCACTGTTGCAGCACTGCGTGTCCTTTCCAGTCTGGTGCGCACAGGCAAACCGGCAAGCGAATTACTTCATTTATTCGACCCTGTCCCCCAGCTTCTGCGCAATGTCCGTTATGATGGTGGCAAGCCACTGGAGGATCCAGTGGTCCAGAAAGTGATTGCCGAGGCTGAGGCAGAACTCGCAGGAAAGGGTCGGCTAGTGATCCGTCCTTCAGGTACAGAGCCTGTCATCCGCGTTATGGCTGAAGGCGATGACGAAGCGCAGGTTGAAGCGGTTGTCTCACGCATTTGCGATGCTGTGCAGGACGCAACCTGATGCTGGAGATGAGGCCAGACTGCGAGCGTTGCGGGGTAGACTTACCTGCTGAATTGCCGGGCGCTTTCATCTGCAGCTTCGAATGCACTTTTTGTGCGATTTGTGCTGAAGAGCTCGACGATACCTGTCCTACTTGCGGCGGCGAACTCATGGATCGCCCAACCAGAGCAAAGACCTTGCACAAGAAATTCCCACCCAGCACCGATCGCAAGTTCCGTGATAGATAAATCACCGCCAAGGATTCTTTCTATCGCAGGGTCTGATAGCTCGGGCGGGGCCGGGATACAGGCCGATATCAAGACAATCACAATGCTGGGCGGCTTTGCGATGACAGCGCTCACTGCCGCAACTGCGCAGAACAGCATTGGCGTCCAAGCGATTGCGCCTATGAGCCCGGATTTTGTTAGGCAGCAGATAGCCTCTTGCATCGAGGACATCGGCGTTGATGCGGTTAAAATTGGGATGCTGCATGACCGCGGCATTATCGAAGCTGTTGCCGCTGGTTTGGCTGAGCTCGATAACAGTCTGCCAATTGTGCTTGATCCAGTCATGGTCTCCACTTCTGGCGTACCGCTGATCGCGCCGGATGCCATGGCAGCAAATGAAGACTTGCTGTTTTCACGTGCGACCTTGCTAACGCCCAATCTTCCCGAACTGGAATTGATGGCTGAGACTGAATTGCGCTCGCTCGA
The DNA here is from genome assembly GCA_011524425.1 of Altererythrobacter sp. GTDB lineage: Bacteria > Pseudomonadota > Alphaproteobacteria > Sphingomonadales > Sphingomonadaceae > Erythrobacter. The sequence goes on from WTKI01000035.1 coordinate 2,335, forward strand.
CTTGATGGCCAAGGCAGCGCAAAGCCTTGCGCAAGAATATGGCTGTTTCGTTCTTGCGAAGGGCGGACACACCGAAGACAAGCGTGTCATTGATGTGCTGGTGCCACCGGATGACAGTCCGGCGATGCACTTCGAACATGCCCGCATTGAAACGCCTCACACGCATGGCACAGGCTGTACGCTGTCAGCTGCGATCGCCACTCTACTTGGACACGGTCAGAACATTGAACATGCAGTCCAGCTTAGCCGGCAATTTGTGCACCAAGCGATACAGGCTGCCCCCGGATTTGGAGGAGGCAATGGCCCGCTCGGTCACCAAGCAGTCAGGCAAAAGGCATAGACTGTAGCTGACCTCAGTCCAGGCCGTAAAACTGCGCGATATGGGCCCAAGCTTCATCTGCAGTTTCGCACCATTGAAACAGCTCAAGATCTTTCTTCGAGATCGTTCCTTCTTCGGCTATCGCATCAAAATCGACCACGCGGCTCCAAAAATCCTTGCCAAACAGTAGGATCGGTAAGGGCTTCATTTTTCCAGTTTGAATCAGAGTTAGTAGCTCGAACAATTCATCAAACGTGCCAAAGCCGCCTGGAAACACAGCGACGGCTCGCGCGCGAAGCAAGAAATGCATCTTGCGAAGTGCGAAATAATGAAAGTTTAGCGACAAGTATGGGGTAACATAGGCATTGGGGGCTTGCTCATGCGGTAGTACAATATTGAGCCCGATCGACTCAGCGCCGGCATCGCTCGCTCCTCGGTTGGCCGCTTCCATAATGGATGGACCACCGCCCGAGCAGACCACGAACTGGCGTTTACCCTCCTCAATGATTGCCTTTTCGCTCACCATCCGGGCAAGGGTATAAGCTTCCTGATAATACTTTGCCTTGTCGGCTAGTCTTTGCGCGACCTTCTGATCAAACTCGCTACCATCCTTTGCAGCATCAATCTTTGCTTGCGCATCTTCTGGTGCAGGAATGCGCGCAGAACCGTACATGACAAGCGTCGATCCAACGCGCGCTTCATCAAGCAGCATTTCTGGCTTCAACAATTCCAGCTGAAAACGCACGGGCCGCAGCTCGTCTCGTAACAAAAAGTCCGTGTCGCGAAACGCGAGCTTGTAAGCGGGATGCTCCGTCTGCGGCGTGCTCTCCGGGCAATCATCGGAGAAGCGGGCTTCTTGTTCAGCGGGATAAAACCGGCGGTCCATCAGGTCTTTTTCTGTCATATTTCATGCTCTAGGCTTCCCTCATGACAGGGGCAAGTCGCACAAGCATCGCTTTCAAGGATTGGATGCCCCGCGTGGATTCGAACCACGATTGACGGAGTCAGAGTCCGTAGTCTTGCCGTTAGACGACGGGGCATCGGATGTGCGCCTTGCGGAAAAAACCGCTCAGATCGGCGAGCGAGGGGCATCTAGTTTCGCGCCACCTCTAGGTCAAGACCATATCCCACTGTTCAGACTGCAAAGCGCAAAGGTTAACCCCCGACCTTGTCACTTTCGGTCTGTGGCGCTACTTTAACAGTAAGTCCTCGCGGAAAATTGCCGCGGGAGGAATAAGAAAGACACCAGTTTCATGGCGGATTCATTGCCGCCGGACACGAAACCAAAGACTGGGAAGAAAAGGGGCGGCAAGTCCGGCAAGGTAGCCGATTTCCGCTACAAGCGTCCCTCCCGGTCGAACGAGACTTCTCCTGCCAGCCGAAAAGGCAAAGGCCGGCGTGCCAAGAAAGGCACTTCGCATTCGCGCATCAAGCCTTTCGAGAAACCGCGCTTCCACGCGAGCTCAGGTCATAAGCCAGCACATCTTGGTCCGCGTCCAAAGCAAGCCTACGCAGCGCTCGACCTGGGCACGAACAATTGCCGGCTGCTCATCGCTCGTCCTTCTGGCGAGAATTTCACAGTAATCGATGCGTTCAGCCGCGTGGTAAAATTGGGCGAGAATCTCGCCAAGACAGGTCGGCTAAGCGATGAAGCCATGGACCGCACTATTGATGCATTGGCTGTGTGCAGCGAGAAATTGCGTCGCCGGAATGTCTATCTTGCTCGCTCTGTAGCTACAGAAGCGTGTCGCCGCGCTGAGAACGGCGCAGCCTTTATTGAACGCGTTCGTCAAGAGACAGGGATCGTGTTGGACATCATTACCGCTCAGGAAGAAGCAAGGCTGGCAGTGCTGGGCTGCCATATTCTGCTTGAACAAGGCGAAGGCCCTGCAATCATTTTCGATATCGGCGGCGGTTCAACCGAACTGGTATTGCTGGAAGCAGGTGGGCCAATCCCTCGCATCAAAGACTGGCTTAGCGTGCCTTGGGGTGTGGTGTCGTTGACAGATACCGTACCGCGCAAAGGAAGTTCGGACGCTGATCGTGCTGCAAGGTACGCTGAAATGCGCAGCCTTGTGCTTGATAGCTTTGCCGCATTCCGCACCCGCATCGGTAGCGCGGCGGAGGATCCTTCGATCCGTTTGCTGGGTACCAGCGGGACTGTCACCACACTGGCAAGCTTGCACTTGGAATTGCCGCAATATGATCGCAAAGCCGTCGACGGGCTGATCGTCCCGTCACAGTCTATGCGCGATATCAGCACCCGCCTTTCAAGCCTAAGCCGCGATGATCGTAGCGCACTGCCGTGCATCGGCAATGACCGTTCTGACTTAGTGGTGGCAGGATGCGCTATCCTGGAATCGATCTTGGACATCTGGCCGGCTGATCGGCTCGGTGTTGCAGACAGAGGCATCCGAGAAGGCATCTTACGCAGCTTGATGGCGAACGAATTGATCACGAGTGACAAAAAGAACTTTAAGCAATGAGCCGCTCGGGCAAGAATGCGGATCGGCGAGTGCGGACTGCAAAAAAACGCACGGCTTCCTCGACCCGCTGGCTCGAACGGCAGTTGAATGACCCTTATGTAAAGCAAGCCAAAGCAGAGGGTTATCGCAGCCGTGCCGCATACAAGCTGATCGAGTTGGATGATAAATTTGGCTTTGTGAAAGGCGCGCAGCGGGTGGTTGACCTTGGCATTGCGCCAGGCGGTTGGGCGCAAGTGGTGCGAAAACTGGCTCCAAGAGCTGGGATCGTGGGCATAGATTTGCTGGAAACGGAACCCTTGGAAGGCGTCACCATCATGCAAATGGATTTTATGGATGATGCCGCTCCGCAGGCGCTCACGCAAGCACTGGACGGACCGCCCGATCTGGTTCTGTCAGATATGGCGGCAAACACTGTCGGGCATAAACAAACCGACCATCTGCGGACAATGGGCCTTGTAGAAGCTGCCGCTTGGTTCGCGATTGAGACGTTGAGCGAAGGCGGGACGTTTGTTGCCAAAGTGCTCGCTGGCGGTACCGACACAGAGCTGCTGGCTCTGCTCAAAGCTCACTTCAAGACTGTGAAGCACGCAAAGCCGCCTGCCAGCCGCAAAGGCTCATCGGAATGGTATGTGGTTGCGCAAGGCTTCAAACCTCGCGCTTGAGCTGCTTCACTCGACAGGCGCTGCGTCTTCTGCCAGCTCTTCGCTAACCTCTGCCGCTTCCGCCTGATCTTCAGCCGCTTCTTCTGCCAGCGCTTCGACATATTCAGGGATCGCCAGATTCGATCCATATGAATTGAGATAGATGGCTACCGCTGCGCGGTCTTCAATCTTGTTGAGGCCTGCAAAGCTCATCGTCGTGCCGTCAGCAAAACCGCGGGGATTTTTCAGCCATTCGTTCATGGCGTCCCAGTCCCAATTGCCACCCTTGCCCTGCAGAGCGGAGCTATAGGCAAATCCAGGAACATGGTTGCCAATACCGGCCCCCATGACAGCGTAGAGATTTGGGCCGATGCCGTCTGCGCCACCTTGTTCGACTGTATGGCAAGACGCACAACGATTAAAAATCCGCTCGCCAGCGGCAATCTGCTCGTCCACCGGCATCATGTTCATGGCTTGCTCAAACGACATTTCGGGTGCGCCGCCATCTGTCACCAGCTCAACGCCTTCGATCACATAGCCAAGCGTTTCCGGACGCTCCGGCTTGTCAGCGTGGAAGTACTTGCCGCTTAAGATTGAGAAACCCAATGCGATAATGCCTGCAAACAGCACCCAGCCGGCAGCGGTGTTGAACTTGTCATCCATGGTCAGTCTTGATTCCCGAGAACGTCTATTCTGTGATTGCGCGCCGCATTAGTCGCGCTAAGCGCGCGGTGCAAGACCATACGGCGCATCGCGAGGTGCAATGACTGCAACTCAGGCAAAAAGCTTGCCGCAGCGCGCTGGCCTCGATAGCAGGCTTGCCACTATGACAAGCTTCCCTGCCCCTGCCGCCAAGATGGTAGAAACGATGCAAGCCGCGACTGCCGAGGCGCCCCGCAGCGCCGTCGCCTTTCAAGGGTGCCCTGGTGCGAACTCTCATCGGGCCGCGATGGACGCAATGCCGGAAGCGCTTCCTTTGCCCTGCTTCAGCTTCGAAGATGCCTTGGAAGCAGTGAAAGACGGGCGCGCTGGATCCGCAATCATACCTATAGAAAATTCGCAGCATGGGCGCGTTGCAGATATCCATTTTCTGCTTCCAGAAAGCGGGCTTTCCATAGTGGGCGAATATTTCATGCCGATCCGCCATGCTCTGATGGCGCTTGGCGATGGCCCTTTCGCATCAGCTTACAGTCATCCGCAAGCGCTCGGCCAATCGCGGTTTTTCCTGAGAGAACGCGGTATCGTGCCATTGAGCTTTGCAGACACTGCTGGCGCAGCTGCGTTTGTTGCCGAGACAGGCGACCCATCCCTTGCATCCATCTCGCCCCCGATCGCTGCGGAGCTATACGGCCTGAAAATTATTGAAAATGATGTGCAGGACGCCGCCGATAATATGACTCGGTTTGTTATTCTGGCTTCTGAACCGATCGAGCCTGCAAGCCTTGCAGGGGAAGAGTCCATTACGACCTTCGTTTTCGAAGTGAAGAATATCCCTGCTGCACTCTACAAAGCGATGGGCGGGTTTGCGACCAATGGCGTCAATATGACGAAACTGGAAAGCTATCAGATCGGCGCAAGCTTTACCGCAACAGCGTTTTATGCTGACATTATCGGTGCACCGGGAGACCCCGCCGTCGACCGCGCGCTGGAAGAATTGGCCTTCCATTCTAAGGAATTGCGCATCTTGGGAAGCTATCGCCAAGCGCGTGAGCGGCATTGAATGTTAATCACTTCCTAAAATCACTACGCCTTTACTGCAATTTAGTGCGTTTTTCCGGTTAGTTGTGGTTGCGTGACTTAAACACGCGTGCCAACACTGCACCCAATGTCGAGGGGCTCACCAATCGCGCCAAGCACAAGCGATGCCGAAACCGGTCAGGAGAATGATTTTTCTGGCTGGGATAAACTGCGTGAGAATGACGATATCCAGTTCGAGCCGATCGTCATTCCGGAGCGCGAACCGCAGGAACCCGGCTGGCTTGAGCGATTTATCCAATGGCTCGCGGACAACCTCAATCTGGGCGAATTCTTCATCGGCATTTGGCCGATCGTTAAATGGGTCCTGATTGCGATGCTGGTCGCCGCAGTTATCATGCTGCTTTATCGTCTGATCGGCCTTCCGATGCTCAGCAATCGGAAGAGCGAGGCATCAGAAGGTGAGGAAACGGCATGGGTTCCGGACCAGAAAGAAAGCCTAGCCTTGCTGGAGGAGGCGGACCGCTTAGCAGCTAACGGGCAATATGATGAAGCAACGCATTTGCTGCTGAAGCGCAGCGTAGGCCAGATCGCTGCGGTAAGGCCGGACTGGGTCGAACCTTCTTCAACCGCGCGAGAGCTTGCTGCATTGCGCGATTTGCCTCAAGCGGCGCGCGAGGCTTTTAACGTCATAGCCGAGCGGGTTGAACGCAGTCTGTTTGCCTTGCGCAATCTGGACCAGAAAGATTGGGAGGCCGCACGGTCAGCCTATGCCCGCTTTGCTATCGCTCCCATCCAGAGTGGCTCTGCATGAATACGGTGAGTTCGACAGCGCCTGTCCAAACGAGCCAGAGTGCAAGCCCGTTCAGCAAGCGCACGCTTCTTGTACTCGTGATCGTCAGCTTTCTTGCATTTCTTGCTTTGATTGCCCTGATCGGAGCTGGACAGACAAGTCGGCAATCCAATGACGGTGGCAGCCATGCGTCATCCAACGGATTAAATGGCTATTCGGGTCTTGTAGAGCTTTTGCGGCTGGAAGGACGCGATGTTGAAGTCTCTCGCTCGCCGAGCGGCATGGAGACTTTCGAACTGCTCGTCCTCACGCCGCCGATGAATGCAGATCCAGAAGACATTCAAGCCATATTGGAAGATCGGTATTATACCGGTCCTACATTGATCATACTCCCCAAATGGGTCGTTCGCCGAGTTCAGGATGACATTACCGACGACATCGAAGTTCGCGATGGCTGGGTTCAATTGCTGTTTGCCTCCAAACCTTCATGGATCGAAGAGCTAGAGGCCCCTTATGCTCTGGAGGTCTCAGAAACATGGCGGGGTGATCTTGAGACAACTTCAAGCGATGACACTTCTGATGAAGTGGATGAAGCGGTCGAAACGGTAGTCGCCGCTTTGGATAGGGCAGGAAACAGCGCAGAAGAAATTGAGCCTGTTACATGGACCGGCTTCGACCAGTCCGGTTCATTGCCGGATGGCCGCTTCAATTCTGCCACTGAAACGCCGCAGCTGATGCCTTTGATCACTGCGCCTGACCGTACAATGCTAGTGACATCGATCCTCGGCGAGGAAGACAGCGACTTCTTTGTCGACGCTTATCCCGTTACCATCGTGGTCGAACCTGATTTGATGAACAATTACGGGCTTGCCGATAGGGATCGCGCCACAGCAGCACTCGCAGTGATTGACGACCTTACCTATGACGAAGACACGCAAGTGATATTTGATGTGACGCTAAATGGTCTTGGTGGATCGGAAAATTTGCTGACCCTTGCCTTTCGTCCGCCATTTCTGGCTGCCACGTTATGTCTGATCATGGCTATGCTGATCATAGGCTGGCGAGCATTTAACCGATTTGGTCCAGCCACTGCGCAAGCCCAGACGATTGCTTTTGGCAAACGCCGTCTTGTCACAAACGGCGCGGGATTGATTTTACGCGCACGCAGGCTGGGTCTGCTGGCAGAACCTTACATTGCTTTGACTTCGCGCCGGATTGCAAAGCGCCTGGGCATACCGCGAGCAGATATTGAAACAGTTTCAGAAACTCTCGCGGCGCGTTTGCCCGATCAGGAACCCTTGCTCAATCGAGCCAACACCTTGCGCAATGCGCGCAAACCGAAAGATATTCTGCGAGCCGCTGGCGCGCTGAAGGAACTGGAAAGGAAAATCGAAAGATGACCATGTCGCTTGACCAATTGCGCGATCTGGCTGGCAGTATTCGCAGCGAGGTTGGCAAGGCCATTGTCGGCCAGGACGAGATGATCGAGCATTTGCTGATCGCAATGGTGAGCCAAGGCCATGTCTTGCTGGAAGGCCCTCCTGGAACCGCAAAGACCTTTTTGGGACAGAGTTTTGCTGCTGCTCTGGGCCTGGACTTCGGCCGCATCCAGTTCACGCCTGACTTGCTGCCTGGCGATATTCTTGGCTCCAACCTGTTCAACTTCCAGACCAGTCAGTTCACACTGACCCGCGGCCCGATCTTTTGTGAATTGTTGCTCGCAGATGAGATCAACAGGACACCGCCAAAGACGCAAGCCGCTTTGCTGGAAGCGATGCAGGAACGACGGGTGACGCTCGATGGTGAAACTCATGCACTGGCTGATCGCTTCATGGTAGTTGCGACCCAGAACCCCATTGAAAGCCAAGGCGTCTATCCTCTTCCAGAAGCGCAGCTCGACAGGTTCCTATTCAAGCTGCTTGTGCCATACCCAGAGGAAGCTGAAGAAGCCAAAATCGTAGCCGCATTTGGTCAGCGCCAAGGCCCACCCCGACCTGCTGACATCGGAGTATCTGCTGTCGCTGATCCCGCCAAACTCGCTGAGGCCAGCGCCGCAGTTGATCAAGTGACAGTCGCTCAGGAGATCATCGACTACGTCGTAAGGCTAGTGCGGGCGACGCGTGAGCATGCGGACCTGGCGGTTGGCGCAAGTCCGCGCGCCGCTGTCATGCTAGCGAACGCTGGCCGTGCGCGAGCCGCTCTGCATGGTCGCAACTATATCATTCCTGACGACATAAAGGCTTTGGCTATTCCGGTCCTTCGCCACCGCTTGACGCTTTCACCGTCCGCAGAAATTGAAGGGCGTGATGTTGAAGCGCTGGTCGCTGAACTGGTCGAAAACACAGAGGCCCCGCGCTAATTTCCATGCGCTGGTCGCTGCCTTTCGTACCAACTGCTCGCGCAGCCTGGATTTCCGCTATCGCAGCGCCCATTGCGCTTGTGATTGGCGCTGTAAATCCGGCAGCATGGGTCATAGCACCAGCGGCGGCGGCTGTATTACTGGCCTTGATCGTCTTGGACGGGCTGCTCGCAGGTAAAATTGCAAACTGGGATGTTGTGATCCCGCAAGATGCGGAAGTGGGCGAGCTGACACAGCTGGGAGTCGAAGCAAAATTCGCGTCCTCACCAGCTGGGAAAGTAGAAGCCTCGCTACAATTCGACCCGCGCCTGTCTTCAGGCGGCCGAGGGGATATCACTCTTTCACTCGGGCGTGAGCCAGGCTTACTCCGGGGCTCAACCGATGCGGTACCTAACCGCAGGGGCACGGCAACAATCAATCGGGCCTGGCTCAGATGGACCGGGCCGTTGGGCTTAGGAGCCAAACAACAGAACCGTGCGCTCGAAGAATCCCTTCGCATCTGGCCGGACCTGTCACCAGTCCGCGCGCCAGAGCTGCAAATGTTTCTCCGCGATGCTCAGCTTGGCTTGCTGGCCCGGCGTATTCGCGGTGAAGGCACGCAGTTTGAAGCATTGAGCGAGTATGAAGCGGGCATGGACCGGCGCAGAATCGACTGGAAAGCTTCTGCACGCCACACCAAGCTTTACGCGCGCGAGAATGAGAGCGAGCGTAACAACCAGATTGTGCTGGCGTTTGATTGCGGCCAGTCGATGTGCGAACCCGTGGATGGCTTGCCGCGGATCGATCGTGCGGTCTCAGCCGGTCTGACCTGCGCTTATGTCGCGCTTAAAGGCAATGACAAGGTTTCACTGTTTGGCTTTGCAGAGCGCCCAGAAGTCATCACGCCCTTCGTCAGTGATGTGCGCGCCTTTAACCGCTTGCAAAGCGCTGCTGCAGGTCTCGACTATCACAATGCTGAAGCAAATTTCACGCTCGCATTGGCCACTCTGTCTTCCAAGCTGAAACGCCGCAGCCTCGTGGTTTTGTTTTCAGACTTTGCTGATCCTACGGCCGCCCAATTAATGGTCGAAAGCATCGGGCGTCTTGTGAAAAAGCATTTAGTGCTGTTCGTAACAATCGCAGACAGCGAGCTGGAAGAATTGGTGAGCGAAGACCCCGATGATCTCGCGACACTTGCCCGAAGCGTCACAGCAGACACGCTCGTTACTCAGCGCGCCACTGTGCTGGAGCAGCTAAGGCAGCTGGGGGTGGATGTGGTCGAGGCCCCTTGGGAAGAGATCGGTTACTCGCTGATTGATCGCTATTTTGATATTCGCAGGCACGAGGCAATCGGATGAAGGCTCCTGTCATCTCAAGCTGGTTCGGACGCGGAAAGATCGAGGCACCTGCCGACGTTGAAAGCGCGGCGCTGAGCTCTGACCGGTTCCGGCTGGAGCGTGAGGCGGAATGGACGGAGCTGGAAGATATTCTGCGCCGGATGGAAGGCGGCAGCATGCGGCGTGTCACAGATGAAGAACTGCTGGCTCTACCCGCGCTCTATCGGACCGCTGCATCCAGTCTATCTGTCGCCCGAGCCACGTCTTTGGACGCTGCTACACTCTCTTATCTAGAGTCGCTTGTGCAGCGCGCATGGTTTCAGGTCTATGGCCCTCGGCAGGGCCTATGGCGCTGGCTTAGCGGATTTCTGCGCGGGGGCTGGAGCCGAGCGGTACGAGAAATCTGGCTGGACATTTGCATCGCTTTATTTGTGATGGTTGCGGGCAGCATTGTCGGTTGGTTGCTGGTCGCAAGCGATACCGAATGGTACTATCGTCTGGTTCCATCCCAATTCACAGACAGCAGAGTTCCAGGTGCCAGCCGCGAAGTGCTGGCTGAAACCTTAGCGGTTGAGCAAAATTCTGACGGGCTTTCTGTTTTTGCCGCTAGCCTGTTTAGCAACAATGCTGGGGTCGCAATCCTCGCATTCGCGCTGGGGTTCGCCTTTGGAATCCCGTCCTTAATGCTGCTGGTGCACAATATGGCGGTGCTAGGTGCCATGCTCTGGCTGTTCTCCGGCCAGGGGCTCACGCTGGAGTTTGCAGCATGGCTTTCTGTCCACGGGACGACAGAGCTATTTGCGATCCTGCTATCCGGCGCGGCTGGTCTTCATATCGGGCGCAACATGGCCTTCCCCGGCAATCGGACGGTCCTTGCTGCAGCTTCTGAGAGCGGCAAGCGCGGCGCCATTGTGATGGTGGGCGTTGTTATCATGATGGTCGTCGCCGCCTTGCTGGAAGCCTTTCCACGCCAATTGGTCGGCGGGGCGGAAAATCGCTTGCTCATCGGCGGAACATTCCTGGCGTGCTGGCTGGCCTATTTCTTCGCCTATCGCGGCCAACCGCAAGAGGATGCGCAATGAGCGCCAAGCTTGGCCCAATCGAGAAACGTCAAAGGCAGATCATTACCCCTGAAGGGGTGGCTATGCCGATGACTGTCGCTTCGCGCGGTGCGCGCGTGGCTGCGCTATTGCTTGATTTCTTTATCCTCTATTTTGCGATGTTTGTCTTTATCCTGCTTATGATCTGGCTGGCATCTGGTTTCATGGAAGCCCTGATCGATCAGGCTGAGGATCAAATTACCGGCGCGGGTGAATTTCTTGCAGTGGTGGTGATCCTGTTCTTCTTTCTTGCGCGCTATGGCTATTTCCTGTCGTTCGAGCTGGGCCCAAGAGGCGCAACGCTGGGGAAGCGTGCCTGCGGAATTCGCATCGCATCGCGCGATGGCGGCAGACTAACCGCAGAAGCAGTGATCGCCCGCAATCTCTTGCGCGATATCGAAATGTTCCTCCCCATAGCGTTTCTGCTGTCCGCGCCGGGCGGAGAGATGGGCAATGCCGGGATCGCGGGAATGATCTGGTTCGTGCTGTTCATGGCGTTCCCGTTCTTCAACAAAGACGCGCTGCGAGCAGGCGACATTATTGCTGGAACATGGGTTGTTGAGGCACCACGCACTAAATTGGCGGACGCGCTTTCTACGATGGGAGCAGCGGACGGGCGCAGTGAGTTGACAGGAACGCGATATGAATTCGGAGAGGCCGAACTTTCCATTTACGGCGAGCATGAATTGCAAACGCTTGAGCGGGTTCTGCGGGCGAGCGATGACAAGGCGATGAGTGCAGTCCACGAGACGATTTGCGCGAAGATAGGCTGGACACCGGGCGCTGGCGATGAGCGTGCATTTCTCGAGGCCTTTTACGCTCAACTGCGCGCAAGGCTGGAAAGCGATATGCGCTTTGGCAAACGCAAAGCCGACAAATATTCCGAAAGCAATTAGCTACTAATGATCTGGCGTGTTGGAGGCGCTTGCGCTTGTTTTTCCTCCAAATATTGCAATTTCTTTCAAGCCAGTGCTGTTCGCTCGACCACGATACATGCCGGTCGTATTGAAAGAAAACACTGTATCCCCTGCGGGCGTGACGAGAATGACACCGCCATCCCCGCCAAGCTCTTTGACTTCGGCCATAACAGCGTCGGCAGCAAGCTGGGCCGTCGCAGGATCGATATGCTGGTCTGCCAATTCAGCAGGATTAGAAATAAACCCAACCTTTGCGTGGAGCAAATCCTCAACTGTCGGTCCAAAACGCAGCCGTGTGCAGATTTCCTGCGCGACCCCGACACGAATAAAGAACTCGCCCCAGCCAGTCGCTGAGACAGCACAACTGCGGTTGTCTGCATAGGTCCCCGCACCAATCAATGGCGAATCTCCTATGCGGCCCCAGCGCTTGCCGGTCATGCCCCCGGTAGAAGTGCCTGCCGCAAGGTTGCCATGGATATCGAGCGCAACTGCTCCCACTGTGCCAAACTTATGATCGACATCTAGCGATGACAGTTCTTTGGCCTTCATACGCGCAAGCGACTCCCTGCGTCGCTCGGTCGCGAAGTAATCCGGTGGCTGAGTTTCGATGCCTTGCTCGATTGCAAATTGCCTTGCTCCATCGCCAGCCAGCATGACGTGGCGGCCATCCTGTCGCACGGCTTCAGCAAGCAGGATCGGGTTCTTTATTCCGGAAACACCTGCGGCTGCGCCAGCACTGCGATCACGCCCGTCCATGATCGACGCGTCAAGTTCATGCGTTTCATCCCATGTGTAGACGGCGCCGCGTCCCGCATTAAAAAGCGGGCTGTCTTCCATGGGAATGATAGCGGCTTGTACTGCTTCCAATGCGCTGCCGCCACTTTCAAGCACGGCGATACCTGCGTGGAGAGCGGTCGTCAGCGCAGCTTCGTATTCGGCGCGCTTTTCTGGTGTCATTTTTTCAGGATCAAGCGTTCCTGCAC